>NZ_JBSFCF010000018.1:0-173230 GCF_053593335.1 Streptomyces sp. NPDC002324 | reverse complement strand
ATCGGCATCCTGCGCTCCGTCCAACGCCCCGTCTACGACACCCAGATGGCCGACCAACTCGACACCGCCATCGACCACTACGGCAAAGGCGACCTGCCGGCACTCCTGGCCGGCAAGGACACCTGGACCGTCGTCGGCTGAGGATGGACGGCCGAGGGTGAACGGTTGAGCGCGGAGGCCCGGGTCGGGTTCAGGCCCGGGCCTCGTCGTATGCCTGCCGGGCCTCGTCGTACGTCCGGCGGGCCGCCTGCACCTCGTCCATGCGGTCCTTGGTCCAGCTCGCGAGGGCGCGGACCTGTTCGGCCGCCTCGCGGCCGAGGTCGGTGAGGGAGTAGTCGACGCGGGGCGGGATGACGGGCTTGGCGTCGCGGTGGACGAGGCCGTCGCGTTCCAGGGTCTGGAGGGTCTGGGTCAGCATCTTCTCGCTGACGCGGCCGATGGCCCGGCGCAGCTCGCTGAACCGGTAGGACCGCTCCAGCAGCACGATCAGGACGAGGACGCCCCAGCGGCTGGTGACGTGCTCCAGGACGAGGCGGTGGGGGCAGAGGTTCTCGCCGTTCATGTCGTCCGCGATCGCAGGCTGCTTCGACACCTTACTTACGGTCATGCCAGTACCTTACTTCAAAGTGGGTACTTTCGCAGAGTTAGCGCACCCCCTATGGTTAGTGAAGCACCCCGCCCCACTGGAGGAGTTTCACCATGAGCATCGTCGTCACCGGAGCGACCGGTCACCTCGGCAAGTTCGTCGTCGAGGGACTGCTGGAGAAGGTTCCGGCCGAGCAGATCACGGCCGTCGTCCGCAGCGAGGAGAAGGCCGCGGGGTTCGCGGCGCGCGGCGTGAAGATCGCCGTCGCCGACTACAACGCCCCCGAGACCTTCGACGGCCTGTTCGCCGCCGGTGACAAGGTGCTGCTGATCTCGGGCAGCGAGGTGGACAAGGACCGCGCCGCCCAGCACCAGGTCGCGATCGACGCCGCCAAGGCGGCCGGGGTCGCCCTCCTCGCCTACACCAGCGCGCCGGGCAGCCTGACGGCCGCCCTCGCGAACGACCACCGGGCCACCGAGGAGGCGCTGCTCGCCTCCGGCCTGCCGTACACCCTGCTGCGCAACGGCTGGTACAACGAGAACTACACCGAGCAGCTCGGGCCGGTGCTGGAGTACAGCGCCGTCACCCACGCCGCCGGCGAGGGCCGGGTCTCCTCGGCGACCCGCGCGGACTACGCCGCCGCCGCGGTCGCCGTACTGACCGGCGAGGGCCACGAGAACCAGACGTACGAGCTGGGCGGCGACACCGCGTGGAGCTTCGCCGAGTACGCGGCCGAGGTGAGCGGGCAGACCGGCAAGGAGATCGCGAACAACCCCGTCTCCGGCGATGTCCTGGTCGGCATCCTCACGGGCGCCGGGCTCCCCGAGGGCTTCGCCGCGGTCCTCGCGGGCGTGGACGCGTCCATCGAGAAGGGCGAGCTGGTCGTCTCCTCCGGCGACCTCTCCCGCCTCATCGGCCGCCCGACCACGCCGATCTCGGACTCGATCGCGGCGGCACTGAAGGGCTGAACCCGGACCTCGGGCCGCTGACCAGCGCCTCGGACCGCGGGCCGCGGACCTGCGCCTCGGACCGCAGACCGGCGCTTCGGACCGCGGGCCAGGACCCCGAACCGGGACCTCGCCCCCGGACCGGGCAGGGCGGCTCCCGCCCGAGCACTCTCCCGATCCCCAGCCCGAGCACCGGGGCCACGCCGCACCGGGTTCGCGCCGCCCCGGACACGAGTCCCGGGCCCGGCCCCCGGACACGAGCCCCTGACGAAAGCCCCGGACTCCCCCTCGGGCACCACCCCCGGCTGTCATGACCGTATGCCGATACGGGCATGACAGCCGGGGGCGGTCGGCGTTACCTTCGTCAGGGCTTGGGGTCGCGGTGGTGCGGCCCGTGAGAAGGAGGGGCCGTGGCGGCGCAGTCGAGGGGCGAACACCGGATAGGGCTGCTGAACGGCTTCGCCGCGTACGGGATGTGGGGGATCGTCCCGCTTTTCTGGCCGCTGCTGAAGCCCTCCGGCGCGGTGGAGATACTCGCCCACCGCATGGTCTGGTCCCTCGCGGTCGTCGGTGTCGCCCTGCTGGTGCTGCGGCGCTGGTCCTGGGCCGGTGAGCTGTTGCGGCAGCCGCGCAAACTCGCCCTGGTCACGGTCGCGGCGGCGGTGATCACCGTCAACTGGGGTGTGTACATCTGGGCCGTGAACGCCCACCAGGTGGTCGAGGCCTCCCTCGGGTACTTCATCAACCCGCTCGTCACGATCGCCATCGGCGTCCTGCTGCTGAAGGAACGGCTGCGGCCCGTGCAGTGGACGGCGGTCGGCGTCGGCTTCGCGGCCGTCCTCGTCCTCACCATCGGATACGGGCGGCCGCCGTGGATCTCGCTGTGCCTCGCCTTCTCCTTCGCCACGTACGGGCTGGTGAAGAAGAAGGTCAACCTGGGCGGCGTCGAGTCGCTCGCCGCGGAGACCGCGATCCAGTTCCTGCCCGCACTGGCCTATCTGCTGTGGCTGGGGTCGCGCGGGGGCGCCACCTTCGGCTCGCACGGGACGGGGCACGCGCTGCTCCTCGCCGCGACCGGGCTGGTGACCGCGCTGCCGCTCGTCTGCTTCGGGGCGGCCGCGATCCGGGTGCCGCTGTCCACGCTGGGGCTGCTGCAGTATCTGGCGCCGGTGTTCCAGTTCCTGCTGGGGGTCGTCTACTTCGGTGAGGCGATGCCGCCCGAGCGGTGGGCCGGATTCGCGCTGGTGTGGCTCGCGCTGTCGCTGCTGACCTGGGACGCGCTGCGGACGGCACGCATGGCGCGCAGGCGGCTGGAGGAATTGACCACCGTCGCCGACGTGTCCGAAGCACGTACCTCGCTGACCAAATAGCGCCCTTGACGGAGAGTCAGTCCCACCCGCACCATCCAGGCACCTCATTCACCGGATTCGCCATGGACACATCAACAGTGTCGTCCGGGGCGGACCCATGGAATTCGGAGCCCCCACTATGAAGCTCTCCGTTCCAGCTGCAGGACGCACCGCAGGACGCACCACCCTCGCCGCCGCCGTCGCGGCGGTCACGCTGATCACCACCGGGTCCATAGCCGGGGCGGCTCCCACCCCCGAGGTGGCGCTCGCCGCCGCACCCGACCTCCCCGTGGCCAACGTGAAGGCCCACCTGACCCAGCTCCAGTCCATCGCCACGGCCAACGGCGGCAACAGAGCCCACGGCCGGGCCGGCTACACCGCGTCGCTGAACTACGTGAAGGGCAAGCTCGACGCGGCGGGCTTCGTCACCACCACGCAGACCTTCACGTCCGGCGGGCGCACCGGCTACAACCTGATCGCGGACTGGCCGGGCGGCGACACGAATCAGGTTGTCATGGCCGGTTCACACCTGGACAGCGTCACCACCGGTGCCGGTATCAACGACAACGGCTCGGGCTCCGCCGCCGTGCTGGAGGCCGCGCTGGCCGTGTCCCGCTCGAACTACCAGCCCACTAAGCATCTGCGGTTCGCCTGGTGGGGCGCGGAGGAGCTGGGCCTCGTCGGCTCCCGCTACTACGTCAACAACCTGTCCTCGGCGAACCGGGGCCGGATCAGCGGCTACCTGAACTTCGACATGATCGGCTCGCCGAACCCCGGGTACTTCGTCTACGACGACGACCCCGTCATCGAGCAGACCTTCAAGGACTACTTCACGGGCATCGGCGTCCCGACCGAGATCGAGACCGAGGGCGACGGCCGCTCCGACCACGCGCCCTTCAAGAGCGCGGGTGTCCCCGTCGGCGGCCTCTTCACGGGAGCCAGCCGCACCAAGACCGCCGCGCAGGTCACCAAGTGGGGCGGTACGTCAGGCCAGGCCTTCGACCGCTGCTACCACTCGTCCTGCGACACCACGTCCAACATCAACGACACGGCGCTCGACCGGAACAGCGACGCGCTGGCGTACGCGGTGTGGGAGCTGTCGGAGTAGTCCGAGGCAGGGTTCGAGGTGGTCCATGCCCGGGGTCGGCCGGTCGGCGGGGAGCGCCGTGGCCGGGCCCGGGCCGGGTACGTGGTGATCGCGTGACCGGGCGGGTCAGCGTCGCGGCTGGTGAGTGGGTGCGCCGGGGGTGCCCGAGCGGGTGGGCGCGTAGGACGGTGGGCGGGTGGCGGTCACGGTGTGCCGTGTCGTCAGGGCGTGGGTGTGGGCCGGGGTCGCGCTCGCCGACCTGAGGCGGGACGCGACCGCCGTGGGCATGCGGGTGCTCTCGGCGAGACCGGCGGCCGCTTCCGAGCGCAGGGCACCGAGCCGGGCCAGATGGCTCCGCCGGCCCGCCGGGGTGAGCGCCGTGATGTCGACGCTCAGGGCGGACCGTACGGTCCCGGGGTGCGTCGGAATCGGGGCGGCGCCCTGTCCGGGGGCGCGGGACGGGTCCAGGCCGGCGGACCGCAGGGCCGCGGCGCGGGCGCTCCAGGGGGCCTTCTCGGGTGTACGGCGGTGCGGGGTGCGGGGGTTGCCGTCCCGGGCGCCGGGTGCGGGCGCCGATCGGTCGAGGGTGCGCCAACTCATCGTGCCGGTCAGCTCGTTGAAGGTGACCTCGACCCGGGGGCGGGGACTGGGGCGTTCGGGGGACGACGGGTGCGGGGAGCGGCGGCGGGCCGCGTGGGAGCGCCGGGCGACGGCCGGGTCGCGCGGCGTGTCCAGGGGGCGGGGAGGGGCCGGCTGCGTGGCACCGGCCCCGGCGGGTCCCCTGTCGTGGTGGTTGCCGGCGGGGTCACTGACCATGGGCGTAGGGGGCGGAGTCGAGGGCGCGGGCCCGTTCGGTGAGGCGGGTCATACGGGTGCGGGCCTTCTCCAGTTGCTCCAGGTCGTCGGCGGCGGGCCCCGCGTCGGCGGCGAGGTCGGTCCAGACGGCGATCAGGTCGCGGCCCAGGTGCAGGCCCTGGAGCGGGTCACGGACCGCGCGCCAGGCGGCCGCCGCGCTCTGGATGTTGCCGTACGCGGCACGCTCGTCGCGCAGACGGTGACGCAGACCCGCCAGGTCGAGGGAGAGGTGGAAGGAACGGAGGGCGTCGCCGGCCAGGTAGGCGATGTAGGCGGTCAGTTCACGAAGCTTCAGCACCTCGGGGTGGTGCGGGCCCAGCGCCACGGTCGCCTGGGCGACGGCCTGCTCGGCCATCTCCGCGGCCTCCTGGATACGGCCCAGCTTCACCGCCTCGTTGATGTGGGACAGGGGCTCCGCGAAGGGGGATGCCGCACCGCCGCTCGTCCCCTCCAGCTCCAACACGGCTTCAGCCACCCCGTCGAACTCCCGAACCGGCGCTGGTTTGGGACCGGGGTCCTCTTCCTCGACCTTCCACTCGGGAGCGAGATAGGAATCCATCGCGGACTCCTCTGGAGGCGCGAGCACGGGTGCCGGCGCCGAAGGGGGCACGATCGCGGGCATCGGATCGGAAGGCTGGTTGGGGGTCGGCGGCCAGGGTTGCGGCTCCAGCAACGCAGGAAGCACACCGCAGTCCGAGGTAAGAGCCGGTTCCCGACCCTGGCTCGGCGGCCACGGTTGCGGAGCCACGGCCGCCCCCGGGGCGGGGATGAGTTCGGTCACCGGGCCGAACTCACCCGTCGGGGGTGAGACGGTACCGATGGCCGGGGCCTGGTGCCGACTTCCGGCAGATGACGGATCCGCCCTGCCTGCCTCGGCCGTGATGCCGGGCGGGTCCTGCGAGGGCCTCGGGGCCTCGGGTGACTGCGCGAGTGGACCGTGCTTCGGTTCCGGAACCTTACGCAGGACGAACGTCGACGGCGCGACGCCACCCGTCGCCGGCTCCGATGGCCCTTGTTTCGCTCTGGTGAGAGGCATCGTCCGGGGCTCTCCGGACGGGCGCACCGGAGCGATGGACTCCGCCGCAGCCATCGGCTCCACCGCCGACAACCGCATGGTGCTCGACTCCCGCCTCGTCCGAGAGGCGAGGTCGCCGTGTGAGGAGTCACCGCCCTCTGCCTGTGTGTACGGGACTTCGGAAGCCACCACCGGCTCGGCAAGAGGTGCGGCTTCAGATGCAGGGCGCCCGGCGGTCGCGTGCTGCGGCGCGGGCACCCCGGCCGAGGCGGAAGGCGCGCCCCGCGTTGCGTGCCGCGCCTCAGGCTCTTGCCGCACCTCGTCCGCGGCGTTAGGCGCGGCTACGGCCGAAGGGCCGACCGCTTGTTCCGGTACCGCCGACTCCGGTACGGCACGCAGGATCTGGGTCGACCTGTCGCGGCGAACTGCCGGCGAGATCTCCGGACGCGCGACTGCCACGGCGGTCTCGGACAGCTGCCCGCCGGCAAACCGAGGCTCGACCGCGTCCCCGGCCCGTGGCTCGGCAATCGCCTCGCCGACGAGCCGGGGCTCTCCCACCCGGACCGGCTCTCCGGCGAACTGGCTGGCACCGTCCACGCACACACGCAACGGCACCACAAACCCGATGCGCTCATCGTGCACCGTGGCGTGCACAGGGTGGCCGGCAGCGAGGGCGATTCGGTGGAGGTGCTGAAGGACGGCCTCCTGGATCTCCTGGCCGTGCGCCGCGACGACCGATACGCCTCCGATCCAGGCAGCACCCGCCCCAGGGCCGACCGCGGGGACGTGAACATCGACCGGCACCGCCGCCGGGGCGGCCGAGGATGCCGAACGCTTTTGTTCCCTCTTCTTCTCCCGGCTGGGTCGACGCATCTGTTCCCTCACTCTGTCGTGCCGGGGAACCGGCCACACACTTGGTCCCAAGTCTCCCGGCTCGCCCACGGTTTCACGTCACCACGGCGTCACAGACACGTCGCAGAAGCCTGACCGGCTCGGCCTGGTGGCCATGGTTCAGCGCTTCGGCCCTCCCTTGTCGCTCCCCGGCGGTGGCGGCCCGGGCTGCCGAGGTACTCGCCAGGAGCCTGCGCCGGTGGTCCTGCCGGTCTGCTGGTTTGCGGGGTTCGGTGCACCAGGAGTGCCCGGAGACCTTCCCTTCCGGTGAAGCCCGGCGGCCTTGGCCACCGACGTTGCCCCACCGCCGGCCTGCGTCGAGAGGGAGGCACCAGAGGCGGTCACGACCCCGCGCAGGTGCTCCTGCGGTGTCTTGCCGCTGCCGGGCGCCGGCGTGATGGCGTCCTTGGCGAACCGCTTCTTCTCTTCGAGAGTCCTCAACTCGCCGAACCGCTTCCAGAGCGGTTCGGCCGCCTGCTGGTTCACTCCTGCGTGCTTCAGTGCCTTGTCCAGGTCCTTGACGACGTTCTTGTCGCCGCGCCGGACGAAGCTGTCCAGGACAGTGGAGAGCCTGCCGTCGGTCCCCCCGTCCCTGGCCACCCAGGACCGCACCTGGTCGGTGAACCTCTCCCGGGACTGCTGGAGTTCACCCTTCCAGTCGCGCCCCGCGTCGCGGCTCCGTGCGGTCTCGAGCGCGCTGTCGTGCACGGCGAGCACAGCGGCCGCCTTGACGGCTTCACGCACCTTCGGATCGCGGTACTGATCGGCGACGCGCACCGGATTGATGCCCACCAGAGGCTGCGGGTCGAACTGTTGCGGTAACTGCTGAGGACCCTGCACGGTGACGTTGACCGGACTGCCCATCGGCCCGTGCAGCGTCTCCTCGATCACACCGAGAGCATCCTGGTTGCCGAAGGTCTGTGAACGCTGCTCCGGAAGGTACGGTTGAGGAAGCCCCTGCCAGACGGCGTCCGGCTCCTGATGGAAGACATAGCCCTGCTTGGCCTCGGGGTGCGGGTCGTCCGGGGAGAGCGCCAGAAACGCGTACCTGCCCTGTATCTCCGTTTGTGGATAAGCCGACGTCATCAGTTCCTGAACGGTGCCTTTGAAGCTGGTGTCCACCACCGTGACCGAACTGTCCGGCAACCCCATCGGGACTCCCGAGGCGCGGAGGTAATCCGTGAGATGCCGGTAGGAACCGTCGACGTCCGCCGGATCCACCTTCTTGCGGGCGCCACGGAATGGCTCGGCCTCCGGGAAACTCGCTCCGGCGTTCTTCTCCAGGTCCTGGAGCGCCGCATCGACCACTGCCCGGGAGACCACCACCTCACGGCAGTGCCGGTCGAAGAACTCCGGATCCAGCCCGCGCACCGCCGCGGCGAGACTGTGACCGTCCCTACCGAGGAAGGCGATGACTCGGTCGGGGTTCTGCCGGACGTCGGCACGCAGATCGTCGAGCATCTCCGCGGAGACGGACACGATGAACGGCCCGCTGTGTTCGCGGAAGGCTGTGTATGCCTCGTCCACCGCCTGACGCTGTGCGGGGTCCTGGAGACCATAGGCCGCGTGGATGTCGGCCACCTGGCCATACAGTTCGTCAACAGGGCGCAGGGTCATCTGGATCCCTCTTCAGCCGACTTCCAGGCCGGGTCCAGCCGCTGGGAGAGCCACTGCATGAAGGCGGGGTAACGCGCGGACAGGCTCAGCCAGACCTGCACGCCTGCTTCAGAGCGGGTGGTGCGACCGATTCCGTCGACCGCCACCGGCATCCTGTCGAACTCGACGAAGGGCAGTTGGAGCGCGGCCGACAAGGTCAGCGCGTCGTGCTGGATCGTTCCCGGGTGGAAGCGTTCGAACCACTGCCGCATATGAGCCACCAGCAGGGCGGCCCATGCGGGTGCACCGGGTGAGGCAAGGAGCCGGTAGACCGGGTGGTCGGCCATGATCTCGATGGCCGTGGTGAACGTGACCTCGGAGGTGACGAAGTACGGCGTCGGCAGCAGGCCCTTGCCCACCGCGTCGAAGACCTTGTGCACGGACGGCACGTCCAGTCGGAAGTTGTGCTCTGCCCGGCTGGGGTCGCGGTAGTTCAGGGCCCCACCCATCTGAGTGACATGGAGCCGGGAGGCCAGTTCGGGAGCCTCTTCCAACACCAGCGCGAGATTGCTGAGCGGGCCCATGCCGATCCACTGCACCGGTCCCGGCGCTGCCGCGCACACGGCTCGCACGGTCGCTACGACATCGGCCGACTGCGCGGGGAGGTCGTCGGGCACCAGCCCCTCCGCGCAAAAATACTTCGTGTCCCCGAGAGAGATACCCGAGGCGACCGCGACATCCGTACGCCCGGTCAGGTCGAGCAGAAACCGGGCGAACCTGGCCCGCGCTCCGTAGCCGCCAGCCGGTCCGGTCTCGTCGCTGGTCAGCACGAGGGCCAGCCGCGGCAGGCAACGAGCCGCCGCCGTGACCGCCAGGGCGTCGTCGGCGTCGCCGCCGATGTCCGTATCGATGATCACCGGAGCTGAGCGGAGATCTTCTGGCCAGTTCCCGGTTGCCCGCATGCGGGCGCTCAGTGCGTCCAGACCCGTTCCCGGAAGTGCTTCCCCTGACTCCACGAGGGCGCGCCACTCGGCTCGGATGTCCTCCCGGGAGATGGGTTCGTCGTCACGGCTCTCGCCCATGTCTGCCTTCTCTTTCTCCTCGACGGTGCCATCAAAATCATTGGCTCTGTTGGCGGACGCGTACGCGTTCGGTGAGGCGGCCCATGCGGGCACGGGCTGCTTCAAGTTGCTCGGGATCGACTTCGGCCGGGACGCCATCGGCGGCCAGCTCGCTCCACAGACTGATCAGTTCACCACCGATGGCCAGCCCCTGCGACGGGTCACGAACGGCTCGCCACGCGGCAGCCGCACTCTGCACGTTGACGTAGGCCCGTACGTCTCCCTGACGTCTGCGTATCCTGGCGAGGTCCATGGACAAAGCGCACGAGCGCTGCGCATCGCCTGCCAAATAGGCTATGTAGGCCGCCAGTTCACGCAGTTGGAGCACCTCTGGATGTTCTTCACCCAGGGACTTCGTCGCCGAAGCGATGCTCTGTTCCGCCATCGCCGCCGCCGACTCGATCCGGCCCCTCTGCACGGCCTCGTTGATCCGCAGCACCGGCTCGGCAAGGAGAGACGGGGCGACCGACTCCGCCGTGGCGGCGGAAACCGTCTGGGGTGGGGCGAGGGCTGCCGAGGGTGCCGTAACGGGCTCAGGAGAAACGCGAACAGCGGGCTGCGGCGCCGGTGCGGGTTTCTTTGCGGGGACCGGCCGCGCACTCGGCTCCGGAGCCACGGCGGGAGCCGACTCCTCCGCCTGTCCCGGGACGGGACTCCTACCCGGCCCATCGGCTGTCCCAACCGCTGCCGTGACCATGCCCCCGGCCAACGGCACCGGCTCGCCGGCGAAATGACTCGACCCGTCCGCCACGACCTTCAGCGGAATGCTGAACCCGATGCGCTGGTCGTGAACCAACGCGTTCACCGCGTGCCCCGTGGCGAGAACCAGCCGGTGAAGATAGTTCAGTACCTCCTCCTGGACGCTCTCGCCAGGACCAGCAACGACGGGGAGACCGCCCACGGTGACCTGGCCGTGGGCGGGCACGTTGACCTCAATGGGGGTGAGCGCCGACAAGGGATCCCGTCCCTGCTCGGGCCGGCCCCTGTGACGCTGCTTCTCGCCGCGACCGAATCTGGACATCGCTTCCCTCACTGGGCGGAAGAGTGTGCGGAGGTGGCGGAGGCTGACGGGCTCTCCGGGCTCGGGGGATCCACGGCCTCGATCACGTTCACATCATTCACACGCCACGCATCACCCGCCGCAGAACGTACCAGCTTGAGATAGGCGTTCAGCCGTGGTCCTCGGCCGTTCCAGCCGTCCCGGCCCTGTGCCTTCCCCTCCACGACGAGGTTGCGGTAGGCGACCCGCGCACCGTCCTTGGGTGCGTCGTCCTCCAATTCGACGCTCACCGTCACGGTGGTCCAGGCCTGATGCCGTGCCCAGACGTTCCAGTCGTTCCCGGGTCCGCTCGCCGCCCGGTAGGAACGCTCGATGGCGGCTCTGCGCTTCGTGCACCAACGGGTCGCGCGCAGCAGGGCGTCGTGAGGACTCGCGTCGTACTTCGTGTCGTAGCTGTACGCCAGTTCGGCCCAAGCATGGGAGACGGCGGTGGCGTCGTTGTCGTCCACGGCCTTCTGCGTGGGCACATGCGCGTCGAGGCCGAGGGGTTTTCCGGACGGCACCGGCGCCTTGGGGTCGATGGAGGGTTGCGCCGACGCCGACGACTCGCTTCCACTCTGTCCGGTCTGGCTCTGACGGTGATCGGGCAGTCCGCATCCCGACAACAGGGCGAGCGCAGTGGCGGCCGTGAGCGCCCCGGCCACGGCCCTGCGCAGCGTACGGCCGGGTCGTGTCCGCCACACGAACGAGGCCGCCCGCGGGCCGCACCCGCTGTCCATCCGGATCACCCGCCCTGACAGATCGGGCGCTCGTGTCTCCGCCGCCCCCATGACGTCCCCCTCTTCCACTACTTCAGCCCCAGCCACGGAGCCGGGTCCACATACTTCTCATTCTCCGTGACTTCGAAGTGGGCGTGCGGACCGGTCGAGAAGCCGGTGGAGCCGACCGCGCCGACTCGCTGGCCGACCTTGACCTGCTGTCCCACGGAGACGGCGAAGGCAGACATGTGGTTGTAGGTCGTGGTGACCTTCTTGCCATTGATCGTGCCGTGCGAGATGACCACACGGTTGCCGTAGCCGTTGGACCAGCCGGCGAAGGTCACCTTGCCGTCCATGGCAGCCAGGAAGGGCGTCCCCGCAGGCGCCCCGAAGTCGATGCCCGTGTGCAGCTTGTAGACGTGCTGGATCGGGTGCATGCGCATGCCGTAAGGGGAAGTGACCAGCAGCTTGCCGCGCAGCGGCGCCGCCATCCGCTGGCCGGCGGGGATCTCACCCGGCGGATCGTCGACCGACTCGTACTTCGGAATCAGCGACTTGATGCGCACGACGTAGTTCTGAGTCTCGGTGTACGGCGGTATGCCGTGGTACTGCTCGACGGCACCCGGGCCCGCGTTGTACGCGGCGAGTGTCAGGTCGAGGGTCTCTCCGGATGCCTGTCCGCGCTTCTTGTACCCCTCGACGTCCTCGGCGAGGGCACAGTCGTAGCGCCCCTGCGCCATGATGGCGTCACCCGGGTCGTACGGCGACACGCGGCCGTTGCCGTCGTCGTCCCTGCCCCAGGTCTTCCAGGTGCCGGGCATGAACTGGGACAGTCCCTCGGCGCCCACCGGTGACTTGGCGTTGGGGTTCCAGCCCGACTCGGCCTCGATCTGGGCCGCGATGACAGCCGGCTTGATCACATCGCACTGCGCGCCGGCCTTGAGGACCCAGGGGACGTACTGCGCGGGTACCGCGCCATCGCTGAGACCGCCGCCCACTCCGTTCCCCTGAGCCTCGGCTTCGACGTCACCTCCGACTCCCACCATCATGACCACGGGAAATATGATCATCGCCACTCCACCCAGCACCACCCATGTGGTGGGACTCCCCCCGTTCTGCGACATTCGCTCCCCTCAGCATCAAGTAGCTCTACGGCATGGTCAGTTGAGTCTCACAAGCATCGGCCTTCGCGTAAGTAACCACCGGGTCACGAACTTGTCCCAAGGCTTCGCGTGGTATTACCTGTCACTCTGACATCAGAGATCATCAAACCGTAATCCGTTGATCCAGCACGGGGGGAGATTCGGCGGTGCAAGGGAGCACGCCAGGCGGACCGGAAATCTGGCTTCGCGGGCCGGTCACCGCGCCTGGGCAACCAGCACCATCTCCGCCCGCGGAAGAAGCGCCGCCGGTCCGGGAGCAGTTGGCCTGGGTGGCCGTGCACGGTGGTGCGGGCGCGTCGACGTTGGCTGCCGTCTTCGGCGGCGTCGACATCGGCCGCGCCTGGCCCCGGCCGGAACAGGGAGAGCCCGGCTCCATTCTGCTGGTGGCCCGTACGCATGCCGCCGGACTGTTGGCGGTGTCGCAGACACTCGATCTCTTCCGGCGCGGGGAACAGCCATCCGGTCTCACTCTCGTCGCCGTGGTGTTGGTGGCCGACGCACCCGGACGCCTGCCCCGTCAACTGCTTCAGCGCATCAAGGTGATCGGCTCGGCCATCGAGGTCCACCGGGTGCCCTGGATGCCGGCTTGGCGGACGGGGGACCTCACCGCTCCCATGCCGCGCGAGACGGCGACGTTGGGCCAGCTGCTCACGACTGCCTCGCCGCATTCGGAAAGACCATGACGAGGAGCATCAGTGGCGACGCCCAAACCCTTTGACGACAGCTCACCCGATCCCATCGAGATCAGTCCTGCGGTCACCACCAGTCTCGACGAGGTTCTCGGCTACATCGCTTGGCTTGTCTCCGCCGCCGCGGTGGCAGGTCTGCTGTTCATCGGAATCCGTATGGCGATCGCCGTACGGAACGGCGGTCGCGACGAGTATCTACGGGAGTTCCTCCTGGTGATGTGCGCCTGTGTGCTCGGCGCCACGGCCGGACCGGTCGTCGGTTTCCTCTTGGGCTGAACCTGGCGGTCCAGCACATTCGGAGCCGGTGAGTCCGGATCTGAAGCGTGGTACCGCATGCGCGGACACTCCGCTCAATGTCGCGGACATGTCACCAGCGGGTGGCAATTCGCTACATGGCTTGGGCAATGAAGCCCGAGCCGCCACTCTCGTCTAGCCACCATTACGTCATCGGCCCACAGTGGCCCAGCAATTCGGGGAGAAAGCATGTTCAAGACACTCGCAAGCAAGGCGCAGGCCGAATTGCTGGCCGCTCCCAATCCGAAGGCGGATGCGCCGGAGGCCCTCACGGACAAGGTCGACACGGTCCTCGGTCTCCTCGCCTGGGCGGGTACCGCGGCGGGAGTGGCCGGCGTGTTGATCACCGGCGCCATGATGGCGATCTCCATGCGGCGAGGGGAAGGCTCCGAGCACATGGGCCGCCTCGGCATGGTTCTCGGCGGCTGCGTCCTGGTGGCCACGGCCGGTCCGATCGTGAACTTCGTCTTCTAGACCGATCTTCTGGAGCCAGTGAGAGGAAGACCGACGGTGGTGAACTCCCGCCAGGCCCAGGGAGGAAGCGGAGAATGGGAGCAACCTTTCTGGCAGCAGCGCGGCTGGATCCTGTCAGCCGCGTTCCTTCTGGCCCTGCTCTTCATGGGTGTCGTCGGCGTGGTGATCGGCGACGGTAACGACACGATGCAGGCGGACGACGCCCCTGCCCCGGCCCCGAGCCCGACCGCCACACAGGCCGACGACAAGACCGCCGACACCCGTCCCGCAGGCTGCCGCACCGACGACAGTGACCAGGAGAAGCCCACCGCGGTCCCCAAGGACTTCCGATGGAAGGCCAACGGCACCACGCTGGTTCCCGTCTCGAAGAGCGCGGGCCCGCTCAAATACGATGGCCCCGTCTGGTCCTGTTTCGCGCACACGCCGATGGGAGCGGTGCTCTCCGTCCACTCCATCACCGACCACCTCGGTTACGCGGGTTGGCGTGACGTCATCGAACGTCAGGTCGTCCCGGGGAAGGGACGCGACGCTCTGATCGCCAGCCGTTCCCAGGAGGAGGACCGCCCCAGGTCGGGCAAGGCGGAAGCCAGCGGTTACTCCGGGTTCGCGGTTCTCTCGTACAGCAAGGAAGCCGCGACCGTGATGGTTCTGGTCCGCGGCCCCAACGCGGGCGTGTACGGCACCGCTTCGATCAATGTGGCCTGGCACGACGGCGACTGGAAACTCGCCCCCGAGTCGGACGGCACAATCTACTCCGGAGTGGCGCAGGTCAGCGGCACCAACGGCTTCGTCACCTGGGAGGCGTGAGATGGCCGACTGCTCCGCACTCATATTCGATTGCATCGGCACAGGCCTGGAATGGGCTCTGAACTCGGGTGGTGAGGCTCTCGCCGCCGGCGGAGTCCTGGCCTTCGCCAAGGCGATCGGTGAAGCGACCTCGGAGGTCCTCAAGTCACTCACCGGCGTCTGGATCGATGTCAAGCCGGTGGGCCCCGAACCCGTCATCCACGAGATCGAGGGGGCGACCAACATGTTGGTCGCCTATGTGGCTGTGGCCTCCCTGCTGATCGCCTGCATCCGGATGGCCGTCGACCGACGGGGCGAGTCGATGAAGGTCGCGTTCATGGGGATGTGGAGGGTGCTCCTCGTCGGCGCCCTCGCGGTCCCGGTGATGCGGGCACTCACCACGGCATCGGACACCTATGCCGCCAATGTCTACGAGGCGTCCAACCTGGGCGATCAGGCCGAGACCATCCTCGGCGTCATGACGATGCACTACCCGGGCCTGATGCTCATCTTCGGCCTGCTCGTCATCATCTCGACCCTCGTGCAGATCTGTCTGATGTACATCCGCATCGGCGTCATGATCATGTTGATCGGCACGCTTCCGCTGGCGGCCGTGTCCTCGATGACCGGATGGGGCGAGGGCTGGTGGAAGAAGCACATCGGCTGGCTGGCAGCCTGGTTGCTGTACAAGCCCGCGGCCGCTCTCATCATCTACTCCGCCACCGCGATGACGAGAAACCCCAATGACGTGGGCCAGGTCATCGCGGGCATGGCCATGCTGGCCATGGCCACCTTTGCCCTCCCCGCCCTGCTCAAGCTGATCGTCCCGGCCACCGCCGCACTCGGCGGCACGTCCGGCGGCACCGTCGCCCTCAACTTCGCCAACAACGTGGCCAGTGGAGCGGTCAGTCTCGCGGGTGGCTCCGGCGGAGGCGGAGGTGGCAGTTCGTCCGGGCCGAAGGGCTCTCCGTCCGCGGGGGCCGGAAGCCCGGCCGGCGGTGCCGGTGGCGGTGCCGCCGCGGGAGGCGCGAGAGGTGCGGGTGCCGCAGGCGGAACAGCCGCCGCAGGTGCAGCCACCGGTGGCGCGGCCGTCGCCGTCCAGGCTGCGGCAGTGGTCGCGCAGGCCCAGCTCTCCGCAGCCACTGAGGTCATGAACTCCCTCGACGACAACGACGGGATGAAGGGTCACAACCAATAGCCCGTCGGTCCGTCGACACCGGCCCGGGCCGGCCCCCCGGCCCGGGCACTCCCTCACCTGCCAGGCCATGAGCCCGTGCAAGCCGGAAGAAGGAAGAACCCATGTCCAGCGACGCCATGACGCGTCCCACGTACGGGAACTGGCGGCGCCCTCGCCGCCCCGGACTCGGTCCACTAGGCCTCCTCGGCACCGTCGTCGCCTTCGGCGGACTCCTGGTGGCGCTGCTGGCCTCGTTGGTCTCCCTCATGGCAGCCGTCGTCGTGCTCGTGCCCGTGGCACTCTTCCTCGCACCTCTCGCTCTGCGCACAATGGACGGCCGCAACGTCTATCAGCTTCTTGCCGTGCGCATCGGCTGGATGAAACGGAAGGCGAACGGCTCGACCACCTACGTCTCCGGCCCGCTCTCCCGCCGACCCGGAGGCCGCTTCCAGCCGCCTGGTCTGCTCGCCCGTACCAAGATGTACGAGGGCCGGGACGCCTATGACCGCTCGTTCGGCGTGATCCACCACCCAGGCCGCAATCTCTACACCGTGGTACTCGCCTGTGAGCCCGACGGCGGTTCGCTGGTGGACCCCGAGCAGGTCGACGTCTGGGTGGCGTCCTGGGGCGACTGGCTGGCCCGTCTGTCCCACGAGCCAGGTCTGCGCGGCGCGCAGGTCGTCGTCGAGACAGCCCCGGACACCGGCACCCGGCTCGCCGCGGAGGTCCTGCCCCGTATCGCGCCCGACGCCCCCGCCGCAGCCCGCGCCGTGATGGAGGAGGTCGTCGAGCGCTACCCGTCCGCCTCCTCCGAGATGCACACGTACATCGCGCTGACCTACGGTCCGACCGGTGGTCCCAAGCGGGACGTCGACGACGTGATCACCGACCTGTCCATGCGGCTTCCCGGCTTGTTGTCCGGGCTGGTCGCCGCTGGCGGCGGTTCCGCGTACCCGCTGTCGGCCGAACGGCTCGCCGAGATCGTGCGGGTGGCCTACGACCCGGCCATCGCCCCCGACGTGCTCAGCGCCCGTGCCGAGAACGCGACGACCGGTCTGGAGTGGGCCGACGCCGGCCCCGCGGCAGCGGTCGAGAGCGTCAACGCCTACCGGCACGACTCGGGTGTCTCGCGCACCTGGATGCTGACGCTGGCGCCGCGTGGCACGGTCCGTTCCGGCGTGCTGCGAGGCCTGTTGGAGCCTGCCCCAGGCACCCGACGCAAGCGGGTCTCGCTGATCTATCGGCCGATCGACCCGGCGACCTCCGCCCGAATCGTGGAATCCGACCGTCGCTCCGCCCACTTCATGGCGAGTTCACGGGGTGGTCTGGTGGAGGCACGTGCCACGTCCGAGGTACGGGCGGCGGAGCAGACGGCGGCCGAGGAAGCCTCCGGTGCGGGGCTCGTGGAGTTCTCCATGATGGTGACGGTCACCGTGGACAGTGAGCAGGAGCTGCCCGACGCGTCGATCACCGTCCGCAATCTCCAGGCCTCCTCGCGCATCGTGATGCGCCCTGCTGACCGCATGCAGGCGTCGGCGTTCACGTGCACTCTTCCCGTCGGCCTGCTCCCGTGGGAGCACACCCTCGTGCCGTATCAGATCAGGGAGGCACTGTGAGTAAGAGCGATCCGCAGCGGCCGCCCCGCCCTGTCATAGCCCCGCCTCGCGGCTGGTCCGGGCCGGGCGGCGGCCAGGTCGGCCATGTCGATCCGCCGTCGATGTGGCGGTCCACCACCGTTCAGGCATGCGGACTGTGGCCGTTCGCGGCCGGATCCGGCGCGCCTATGACGGGCGTCCCGCTCGGCCAGCACCTGCACACCGGCGCGACCGTGTGTGGCGACCCCATCTCATGGTTCACCCGCGCCCGTTACATCTCCAACCCCTCCCTCTTCATGCTCGGAATGCCGGGCCTCGGCAAGTCCACGCTGGTGAACCGGATGCTGATAGGCATGTCGGCGACCGGCATCACCCCGCTGGTCCTGGGCGACCTCAAGCCGGACTACGCGGACACCGTCCGGGCCCTCGGCGGTCAGGTGATCTCCATCGGCCGGGGTGTCGGTGGCATCAACGTCCTCGACCCCGGCGCGATGGGCCAGGCAGCGGCACGGATCGGTGGCGAGCGGGGGCGGGTGCTCGCGGCGGAGGCACACGGTCGTGTCCTCAACATGGTGGCCGCACTCATCACGATCGTGCGCGGCCGGCCCATGGACGACCACGAGCAGTCGGTCCTCTCCGCCTGTCTGCACCACCTGACGGAGCGGACCGAGCCGGGACGGCCCCCGCTCCTTCCCGATCTGTTGCGCGTGCTGGACGAGGGTCCCGACCGGGTCCGCGCGGTGACCCTGGACCGCGGCAATGAGGCCCGCTACCAGGAGGCCGTCGACCCGCTGCACCGCTCGCTCCTCGGCGTCCTGGACGGTCCGCTGGGCGACACATTCGCCACCGAGACGTCGACCCGCATCGACCCCGCGTCGCCCGCCGTCTGCGTCGACATCTCCCGTATCGGCGAGGCGGACACTCAGCTCACGGCCGCGGCGATGCTCGCGGCCTGGTCGGACGGCCTCGGCACGGTAGCCGCCGCGCACGCCCTCGCGGATGCCGGTCTCGCTCCCCAACGCTGGTTCTTCACCGTCCTGGACGAACTGTGGCGCCCGCTCCGCGCCGCCTCCGGCATCGTCGAACGCATCGACGCACTCACCCGCCTCAACCGCTCCCTCGGCCTGGGCGACGCGAAGATCACGCACACGCTGAAGGATGCGGAGGCCCTCGGCAGCGAGGCCGACCGGGCCAAGGCGCGCGGCTTCGTCGAGCGGGCCGGCATGGTCGTGTGCGCGGGGCTGCCGCGCACCGAGATGCGCGAACTGGGCGAGATCGTCGGCATGTCGGAGCGGGAGATCGAGCTGGTCTCCTCCTGGTCGTCGCCTCCCGGCTGGGCCAGCACCGGCGGCAACGAGGAGCCGCCGGGCCGTGGACGCTTCCTCATCAAGGTCGGTGGGCGCCCCGGTATCCCGATCAAGGTGTCGATCACGGACACGGAGCGCAATCTGCACAACACCAACACCCGGTGGACCGGGAACAAACTGAACCTCGCGAAGCCACCGGAGGCATCGAGATGAGTACGCGTCCCGCGCGCAAGGGCCAGTCCGCCGGTGACGATTTGCTCCCCTGGATCATCCCGGGCGTGGCCTTCCTCGTCGGTGGTCTCTTCACCGGCGCCTGGCTGGGCGGCACACTCGGTGCGGCGCTGTCCGCCGGCGGCTGGGATCCGCCACCCTTCTCGCTGAACACGCTGGCGACCCTGGTCAAGGACGGTCCGCGGGCACTGTGGCCGCAAGCGTCGAGCGGCGCGGTGACGGCCGGAATCGCCACCGTCTTCGGGGTGTTCGTCGCCCTGGTGGTCACTGTGATCATCCTCGTACGTGGCCGCGGGAGACGCCCCGACGGCCTCGCCGCCCGCAAGGAACTGGCCGGCATGCTCCCCAAGGGCGCGGCCGAGCGCGCCCGTTCCCTGCGCCCGTCCCTGTCCAAGGCCGCCAAGCTGGAGCCGGACGAGACCGGCAACCTTCTGGGCAACCTCGAACCCAACGGGCCCGAACTGCGCTCCAGCTACGAGGACGTGGAGCTGGACCTGATGGCCCCGCGCGCCGGCAAGTCCACCGGCATCGCCGTCCCCCGCGTCCTGCGCGCCCAGGGCAGCGTCCTGCTGACCTCCAACAAGGCGGACGTCTACAGCGTCACCCGTGCCGAGCGCGAACGGGTCGGCCAGGTATGGGTGTTCGATCCGCAGGGCATCGCGCACACTTCGCGCGCCATGTGGTGGGACATGCTCGCCGACGCCGCGACCATCGAGGGCGCCAGGCGGCTCGCCGGCCACTTCGTCGGCGCGGTCAACGACGACGCGTCGAAGCGCGACTTCTGGATCTCCGCGGCCCAGAACACGCTCACGGCGCTCTTCCACGCCGCCAACCGCGGCGGGCGCGGAATCGACGAAGTCCTGGCATGGCTCGCCGATCCGGCCGACCGCACCCCCATCGACCTGTTGCGCGACGCGGCCATGCCGGCCCTCGCCGACCAGTTGCAGGGCACCATCCAGGGTGCCGTCGAGACCCGGGACGGCATCTACGAGACGGCCCGGCAGTGCGCGGCCTGTCTCCTCGACCCGGCGATCGCCGCCTGGGTGACACCGGACCCGAAGCTGCCGCAGTTCCTGCCGGACCGGCACGCCCTCTCGCGCGACACCCTGTACCTGCTGTCGAAGGACGGCGGCGGCTCGGCGGCGGGTGTCATCGCGGCGGCCGCGGACTCGGTGCTGCGCGCCGGTGTCGTCGCCGCCGAGCGGATGGGCGGCCGCCTCGACCCGCCCATGACGGCGGTGCTGGACGAGGCCGCCAACGTCTGCCGCATCTCCGACCTGCCCGACCTCTACTCCCACCTCGGTTCCCGTGGCATCAACATCGTGACGCTGCTGCAGAGTTACCGTCAGGGCGTACGTGTCTGGGGCGAGGCCGGGATGGACGCGCTCTGGAGCGCCGCCACCATCAAGCTGCTCGGCGCGGGCCTCGACGACGCGGACTTCGTGGAGAAGGTGTCCCGGCTGGTCGGCGAGCACGACGTGTCGACGGTCAGCCACTCCAGGAGCAAGGACGGCCGCTCCCGCTCCACCTCCTACCGTCTGGAGCGCATCCTGCCCGCGGACCGCATCCGCGCCCTCCCCAAGGGCACCGCACTGCTCCTGGCCACCGGGGTCAGGCCCGCCCTCGTCCGCCTGCGCCCCTGGTACGCCGAGCCCGGCGCCGACCGGATCCAGGCGGCCGCCCAGGCAGAGGTGAAGGCCATCACCGCCCGCGCCGTGGAGAAGGCCGTCCGATGACCACTGCTCAGGATCAGGCCGGAGCGCCACCCTTCATCCTCTACCTGGACGGCGAGGACTACGCCGAGGAGATGCGCAACCTGGCCCTGTGGGTCTCGGATCTCCTCCTGCCCGTCTACGGCCGCGAGGTCAGCTCGCAGCAGCCCTGGTGCCCCCGCTGGTGGGAGCACCTGGAGGCGGTGGCCCGGCTGCACGCGCTCTGGCTGGCCTGGCAGGAGTACACCGACCCGACGGCCGGCGCCTCGGGCCCCGCCGTCTGGCATCGCGACCATCTCAGCCCCGTACTCGCCGAACTGCGTTCTCCCACAGGACCGTTCGCGGGCTGCAAGCAAGGCAACCATAGAGTGAAGGCGGTGCCGACGGTCGAGACATACGACGGCTGACGTTCGAGCACGCTCGATGTGAGACCGCCCGCCGAGGCCCGGCAGCCGGTGTCGACGAGGCCCCCCACGTGACGAGAAGGAACAGAAGATGCACAGGACGAAGGCAGCCGTGGCCGTCACCCTGGCAGGGGTGCTGCTCGCCGGATGCAGCGCGGACGGCGACGGCGGTTCCGACACCGGCAAGGGCGACAAGGGGTCCGGCACGACGGCCCCTTCCTTGGCCGAGCTCACCGTGCCGTCCGCGTACGACGGTGCCAAGGGCTGGGATCAGGAAATCGACTGGGTGCCGGAGAACACGGAGTCGCAGATGCCGGTGACGACGGACGGGGCGACGGTCGCGTACATCCTCCGGTCCGGTGACGGTTACACGGTCCAGGCCCGGGACAGCGCCACGGGCAAGGTGCGGTGGACGAGTTCCCCATACCAGGTGCCGACCGTGATCACCGACAAGCCTTCCTACGGGTACGACGAGGACAACGTCGAAATTCCGCAGGTCGCCGTCACCCGACAGAATGGCCGCACCTATGTCGCGGCCTGGGCACACGGCCAGCAGGAGGGAGACGCCCTCGCCACGAGCCAGGAGATCGTGCAGGTCGACCTCTACGCGATGGACTCCTCCGGCACCTCCATCGCCCCACTGCACCGTCGCTCCGTTCCCGTCACCGCCAACAAGGGCACGGTCAGGGTCCACGAGGGCGCGAACAAGACCGGGCTGGTCTTCACATGGGAGGACAACCCCAGCGTGCTCGCCGCATCCGTCGACGCCGCGACCGGCAAGGTCACGCAGTACGACGCGTCCCACCGGATTCCCGACTGCACGCTCATGTGCGGCGACCAGTCCGTGGTGGCCGTGACCTCGAAGGGCCCTGTGGCACAAGGTTCGTTGGACGGTTTCGGTCTCATGGGCGGGTGGTCCTCCCGGGACATCGCGCCGAAGGGCGCCGACCCTGGCCTGGCCGACAGTCCCAAGGGGCACATCGCCGCCGTCCGCAACGGGGTGTTCCTCGCCAACTGGAACGCCGACGACGACCCGGACACCCGTCTCTGGTCCGCACACGACCTGGTCACCGGGCGTCTCCTGGGCAGCATGACATGCGGCGAAGGGACCACGTACACCGTCACCGACGGCGTGGCCTCCCCCGACGGCCGCTATGTCGCCCACAATTCCGTCGCCTTCGACACCAAGTCGGGTACAGGGCTCTGTCTCCAGGGCGACGACACCCGCCGGACCATCGGTGTCCGTGCGCTCACGGACGACGGCATCGTCTACGGCGAGACCGACGCCGAGAGTGGCGCCAAGCCCGTGATCGAGCTGAAGGTGAGCGACGGCAAGCCGAAAGTCCTGCCCGAGGGAACACAGCTCCCGGCGGCGATCCTGAAGGACGCGGCACTGTTCACCCTGCGGGAGAACGGTGCGGGTGTTCTGGTCTGCGTTCGTCAGGGGCGCTGACAAGCGGCCGCGTACGATGCGGGACTCCGACCGGGCGAGGCAAAATATGGGCTACCCAACCCGCTCCCTCGTCGGCACCCCGGTCCCCCTTGTCCAAGGCAGCCGCGCTGACCCCCCGCGGACGAAGCAACAGCGGTGCCGGCAATCCGACGAACCAGACACCGGAAGCGCCCCACAGGGGCCCGCTGTCTCCCCGGTCCACCCGCGGAACCCCCAGCCGCCGACTCCTCACGGCCCGTCCCGCCGACGAGCCGTTCGGGCTCGGCAGCAGCCGCGTACGCCGGCCCTGCCGTCGCTCGGCGCCTGCGGACGGGCTCGTTCATCAAGTCGGCCACATGAAAGCGTAAGGACGGTCGTCACCTATGAGGGTTCCGATTCAGCGAGCCGATCAGATCGCCACAGCCGTCCGAGCGGGTGAGACGAGGGCCGTCGACGTCGTCGCGGCCACGCTCACCCGGATCGAGCAGGCCGAGCCCACGTTGTGCGCCTTCGCCGAAGTGTGGACCGAGGACGCGCTGCGGTCGGCGGTGGAGGTGGACGCGCGGGTCGCCCGCGGCGAGTGGTTGCCGTTGGCCGGGGTGCCGATCGGGGTGAAGGGGCGGGGCGGGCTGCGTTCGGCGGCGGCGCGGGCGCTTGTCGCGGCCGGGTGCGTACCCGTGGGGGCGACCTCCGTGCCCGGCCCCGGCACCCCCTGGCAGACCTGGGGGCTCGGGGCCGGCGGCCGGACCCTCAACCCCTGGCGGGCCGACCGGACTCCGGGCGGCTCCTCCGCCGGGTCCGCCGCGGCGGTGGCCGCGGGCCTGGTCCCGATGGCGACCGGCACGGACGGCGCCGGGTCGGTCCGCATCCCGGCCGCCTGGTGCGGTGTCGTCGGCTTGAAGGCCACCAACGGCCGCCTCCCCTCCGCCGACCGCACCGGTCTCGCGACCCCCGGCGTCCTCGCCCGCCACGCCTCGGACGCGGCGGCGTACTGGCGGTGCGTGGCGGGTGAGACCGCCGAGGGCGCGTACCGGCCGCCCAGCGCCGTCTGGTCCTCCGACCTCGGCTTCGCCGGCACCGATCCCGAACCCGCCGCCGTCGCCCACCGCGCGGCGCTCCGCCTCGCGGACGCCGGCCTCGTCCGGCTCGTACGCCCGAGCGTGCCGCCGCGCCTGGAGGACCCCGCCCCGGCCTGGTCGGCCCTGCGCTCCGCGCCGGCGTCCGACGCCGCCACCCTCCGGGCCGCCCGGGAACTCCGCGACGGGAACGACCGGCGGCTCGCCGCGCTCCTCACCGAGGCCGATCTGATCCTCACCCCCACCACACCCAACGCGCCCCACGGTCACGAGGGCCCCGGTGACCGCTACTCCACGGCCCTGACCTGGGCGTTCAACCTCAGCGGGCACCCCGCCATGAGCATGCCCGCCGGGTTCGGCGCCGACGGCTGCCCGATCGGACTGCACCTGGTGGCGCGGCACGGCGAAGAGACACTGTTGGTGCGGGTGGCGCAGGCCGCCGAAGCCGTCCGGGCCCGCCCCGGACCGAGAGCGGGGGACCTGGCATGAGATGGACCGTCCACGGTGAGCACGTGATCCACGACACCCCCTGGGTGCGGTTGCGCTCGCTGGACGTCGAACGGCCCGACGGCACCCGCGGCGACTACCACGTGGTCCGGCTGCGGGACCTCGCCGTCACCGCGGCCGTCGACGCCCGGCGGCGGGTCCTGATGATGTGGCGCCACCGCTTCGTCACGGACACCTGGGCCTGGGAACTGCCCATGGGCCTGGTCGAGGACGGAGAACGGCCCGAGGAGGCGGCGGCGCGGGAGCTGGAGGAGGAGACCGGCTGGCGGCCGGGGTCACTGCGGGAACTGGTCTACGCCGAGCCGGCGGCCGGTGTCACCGACACCCGGCACTTCGTGTTCCGCACGGACGACGCCCGGCGCGTCGGCGAGCCCACGGAACGCAACGAGTCCGATCGCCTGGAATGGATCCCCCTGACCGACATGCCGGGCCTCATCACCCGCCGGGAGATCGTCAGCAGCGCCACGCTCGTGGGTGTCATGGCCCTGTTGCTGGCACGCTCCGACGAGACGCCGTCCGTACCGGGCCGGTGACTGGCTGTCAGACCCTTGGTCTAGGGTGATCAATCGCCAGGGCTTACGGGCTACTTGTGTACGGGGAAACGTGCGCGCGGAGAACGTGGCACGGGGAAACGGGGATGATGGACACGACAGGGACGGGGAGCCCCGTCGACTGGGCGGCCTCCGGCGCGGTGGGCCCGAACGTGGCGTACCGCAATCAGACACTGCAGTACCGGGACGTCGAGCTGAGCTTCGACGAGTCCGTGGAGTTCAGGACCGTCAGACAGCTGTGGTTCCAGGCGGCCGTGGCGTCGTTCCTGGTCTTCTTCGTCGTCGGTCTGCTGCCGGCCCTCCTGACGGCCGACGTCGACGCCGTCGGCCCCGGTCTGATTCTCTCGGTCATCATCTTCTGGGTGGTCTTCCTGCTGGTCCGGCAGAACGAGCCGATCTCGGAGTGGAAGACACTCCTGGAGGACAAGGCCGCGGCCTCCTCCTCCGCGTACGCGACGATCTACGGCGCGCTGACCAGCCGCCGGATCCCCGTCACCGCCGTTCCCGCCCGGATCCGCAGCGACATCGCGCCGGAGGTCGTGCACAACCGACTGGTCGTCACCAGCGGCCGCTACGTGGCCTATGTGACCGTCTTCGCCTACGGCACCAGCCTCTACGTCGGCTGGACGATGTGGCGCAGCCGCTCCGGCGCCGTCGTGATCGGGCACTTCGTGAAGGATGTCGTCGCGTCGATGCTGAACCGCGCGGGCAGTCTCAACCAGATGCTGCGCACCGACCGGCCGCGCGCCATGCGGGAAGCAGTGCACTCGGCAGCCCGTGAAGGTGTGGAGATCGCGATCAAGGGCATCGAGGTGCCCCTGGCCTCGGCCTTCGGCCAGGAGCCCCCGGTCCGGTCGGCCTCGGCCCCGGCCGCCCCGCCCGGACCTCCTGCCCCGCCGGTGTACCCGGCGGGGCAGCCCACGCCCGGGTACCCGGCGGCGGGTCCGACGGGTCACATACCCATGGCACCGCCGGCACCGCCCGTCGCCCCGCACGCCCCCCTGGACGCGAACGGGCAGCACTGGAACGGGAGTTGAGCGCCACCGACCGGGCGGCGGCCGGCGTGCTGACCGTGTCCGACGGGACGACCGTTTGGGCCTGGACCGCGGTACGCGTCGATGCCGCGGCCGATCTCACCGAGACCCGGGAGTACGCGGATCTCGCGGAGGACGACCGCCGGATCAAGGCGGTCGCCGCCGAGACGGCCTGGCTGACCGGCCAGTGGGGCACGGCACACGGCGAGCGCGTCGAGTTGCGTTACCTCACCGATCCGGCGGAGCGGGGCATCACCTGCGCCCTGCTCGGCCGTGTGTCGGCGGCCACGCCCGACCGGGCGGAGGCGGCCGCGCTCGCACTGCGCACCCGGCTGGCCGCACTGCCCCGCCATGTGCTCGCGAGCCCGGTCGAGGACCCGGCCGAGGTGGCGCGACTGCTGACCCCGTTCACGCCCGAGCCCGTCGCGGGTGTGGCCGAGATCCGCAAGCGGTACCGCGCCGGGGTGCCCAACCGTCCCGACGCGGGAGTGCGCTACTACCTGTCTCCCCAGCCGTTCACCGCCTCGGCGCCGCCGTGGGACGCGCTGTGGCGGGCGCTGGCCGAGCACCCGTACCCGGTGATGCTCACGGTCGGCCTGGAACCGTACGTCGTACCGGACGACCTCGGACCGCTGCTGCACCGCGTCGCCACGCAGTACGGCCGGCTCGGCACCCAGGGCCAGGTGCCGGACGGCCTGTGGTCGCCGGGCACCCAGCTCGCCCCGGACGCCTTCGCCGTGGACGCCTCCCGGGTGTACGCCGACGCCGCGCGCCGCTACACGGGCCGCGCCTTCCGCATCCGGATCGCCCTGGCCTCGCCCGCGAGGCTTCCCGAGTCGCTGGCCGAGCTGACCGGCGCGACGGTGTCCCCGCAGGAACGGGCACGTGAGCAAGGAGTGCTCACGGAGACGTTCAGCGGGCCGGCGCACAGCGTGGCGTGGCCGGGCCCCGGTGAACTTCCGGCCGCCTGGCAGGGGTTGACCAGCCTGGAGCACGGACGCTGGGGCGGCGACCACTGGTGGCGGCTGCCCGAACCGCTCTCGCCGCAGTTGCGGCTCCTCGCGGAGCTGGTGGACGCCCGCGAAGCGGGAGCGGCGTTCCGGCTGCCACTGGCGGTGAACGGCCACATGACCGGTTTCCCGGTGCGGCGCCCCGGTCTCGCCGGTGAGACGGCGTACCGCGCGGACGGCCCCGCGATCACCTTGGGCCGCCAGCTCGTCCACGACACCCCGGCCGGGCCCCTGGGCATCGGACTGGACGACCTCACTCGCCACGCCCTGTTCGTCGGGACCACCGGTTCGGGCAAGACGAACACGACCCTGGCCTTCTGCGAGCAGCTGTGGCGCGACCACCGGGTTCCGTTCCTCGTCATCGAGCCGGTCAACTCCGAGCTGAACGACTACCGCTGGCTCGCCACACGTCCCGGGTTCGAGGACCTCGTGGTGCTCACCGTGGGGGACGAGACGACGGCTCCCCTGCGCCTGAACCCGTTCGAGGTTCCGGCCGGGGTGCGCATCAGCACCCATGTGGCCGGGCTGCTGGCCTGCTTCGACGCGGCGTTCGGCCTGTGGGACCCGCTGCCGAACATCTACAACCGGGCGCTGCGGGCCACGTACGCGCGCAAGGGCGTCGTACCGACGGACATCGCGGGCCCCGATCATGAGTGGCCCACGCTGCGTGACTTCATCGCCGAGATGCGCCGGGAGTGCGAGCGGCTGGACTACTCCGGCGAGATACGGGACAACATCGTGGCCGCGTCCCGGCTGCGGGCCGAGTCGCTGGCCGAGGGCGCCTGCGGCAGCACGCTGGACGTGACGCGCTCCTACCCGGTGGCGGAACTACTGCGCCGCCCGGTGGTTCTGGAGCTGGCGGCGATCGGCGACAACGAGAAGGAACAGTCGCTCGTGACCGCCCTGATCCTCCAGGCGATGACCGAGCACTACAAGGCGAACCGCCCCGGCGGCTCACTCTCCCACGTCACGGTGATCGAGGAGGCACACCGTCTGCTCGGGCGGCCCGTCGCCCAGTCCGGTGACGCGAAGGAGGGCAACGCCCAGGCGCGGGCGGCGCAGGCCTTCGCCAACACCCTCGCCGAGAACCGGAAGTACGGCGAGGGCGTGGTCATCGTCGAGCAGGTTCCCGGCAAGCTCGTGGAGGACGCGTACAAGAACACCAACCTCAAGGTCATGCACCGGCTGCCCGCCGTCGCCGATCGTGAGCTGATCGGCGGCACCATGCGCTTTTCCCCGGACCAGGAGCGCTACGCGGCCACCCTGGAGCCCTTTCACGCCTTCGCCCACCACGACCGCCTCGACCGCCCGGCTCTGATCACGGTGCCCGACGTCCGCGCGGCGGCGGCCCGGGAGGCGGGCGTGGACCGGGCCCCCTTGGCCACCTCCCCTCAACTGGCCTCCCGTTTCCGCGATTTCGCGGCCGAGGTGACGTCGGTGTCCGACGCCCTGACCCCCTTTCCCGAGTGCGACGGCTGTGCCCACCGCTGTGCGTTCCGCTCCCGCGCGAGTACTGCCGTCTGGCCCGAGAACGCGAAGGATCTCAGGGAGCGGGTCGCTCGGTACCCCAAGTCCAAGCCGGAGCAGTCGGCCTGGTGGGGCGACACGGCGGGCTGGGTCGCCGAGCTTGCGGACACGGTCCCCCTCCGGGACCCCGCCCCGGACGCCCTGCGCGACTACCGGGCCTGCGTCTTCATCCATCTGGCCCGCGCGGCCTGGCAGCGCAAGACCCTCCCGTGGGTCCGTCTCTACCGCGCCCACACCACCCCCGGACCCTCCGCATGAACGACCGGCCCTCGGAACAGCCACCACCCCCGGAGACAGCACCGGCCCCGACGGACGCGCCGGACCCGACGGGCGAATCGACAGAGGCTCCGGAGCCGGCGGAGCCCCCGCAGCCCCCGGACCCGCTGGAAGCACCGGGGCCGACGGCGGCCCAGGAGGACATGGAAGCCCCGGAACCCACGGAGGCGCCGACTCCGGCAGGGACACCTGCCCCTGCGGAGCAAGGGGCCCCCGACCCACCCGAGGCACCGGTGGAACCAAGCGATCCGACGGAGCCGGCCGGGCGGACGGAGCACCTGGAGCCGGCAGAACTCACCGCACCCATGGAGCCGCCAGAGCCCTCCGAGCCCGCGCAGCCGACAGAACTCACCGAACTCACGCAGCCTGCGGAGCCCGTGGCTCCCGTGGACGCATCTGACCCGGTGGAGCCCACGGACACGCCCCCACCGATCGAGGTCACGGAAGATTCCGGCGAAACCGTCGCCTCGGAGACCCCGGAGACCCCGGGGGCGGCCGTCCCCGGGGACGCCCCGGACCCTTCAGAGGCACCGGCCACCTCCGACGACATGGCGCCCGCCCCGCCGGAGGCACTCGCCCCCGCGACGACCGAGTCGGACTCGGCACCCGAACCGCATCCCGTCGACAGCGAGGTGCCGACGGAACCGGCAGTCGTCGAGCAGCCGGCCCGGACGGACACGACGCAGGCCGCCTTGTCGGAGGCCCCCGATCCCTTCGAGGCCGAGGAGCCGGACGACACGGCGGAGGGCGGCATCCTCGACTGGGCGCACGACGTGTTCTCGCACATGGGGAAACCGGCCGATGTACCGGTGCCGAAGGAAGCGACGATCGACAGACCGGACTTCAACAATGTGGACCTGCCGGGTATCGGGCCACTGATCGAGTACGGAACCCCTCTCGACCGCCCCGACGGCACACGCCTCCCCCTCTTCGACGGCCCACCGGCTCGGGAGCAGACGCAGCAGGGCATGCTCGACGACTGCGGGGTCATCGCGACCATGGGTGCGGTCGCCGGACACCGGCCCGAGTTGATCTCTCAGTGCGTTCGCGAGAACGACGACGGCACGTACGCGGTGACGCTCCACCAGACGAAGCATTCCTTCGATGGGGACTGGCGCCACTTTCATCCCACGGGTGCCGTCACGCACCTCACTGTCACGGCGGACCTCCCCGTCGAGGCCGGATTCCAGGAGCGCCCGGTGTACGCCACATCGGGCGGCAGCAATGTGGCTTGGCCCTCTGTCCTCGAGAAGGCGATCGCCGGGGTGGATCAGACATGGGACGACTCTCGGCCCAGATCGGATTCGGGGTACGCGAGGCTGGACCGGGGCAGCAATCCCAACGTTCGCGCCGAACTGCTCGCCCAGCTCACCGGCGATTCGGCCTACACCGAGGACTTCCCCACGAAGTACGACATGCAGGGCCGCAGCCCGGACCGCCAGCTGGTGGATACCTTTCGCGAGAAGCTCGCCGAAGGGCGTCCCATACTCGTGGGCACCAACGCGCCCAAGGACGACCCGTCGCCCCTGCCCCACAAGCTCTTCCCGAAGCACGCCTACGAAGTGACCAAGATGGATGACCGGGGTCTGGTGCATCTCCGGAACCCGCACAATCGCACGAACCCAGACCCGATGACCGTCAGCCAGTTCAAGCAACACTTCAAGAACCGCTACACGACAACGGAGTGACACAGTGATCGACCAACTCGCGCTGCGCAGCGGAGTTCCGCGCCAGACCGAGGACGCCTGGTTCGCCGTACGCCACCTGTACGCCCCCGTCGGCCGGCCCACGAGGGTCTACCTGATCGTCGCAACCGACGAGGAGCGGGAATTCGAGCTGGGCGTCGGCGACACGTTCCCCGTCCGGGACCAGACCTGGACCTTCGAGCGCATCGAGAAGCCGGCCACCGGCGACGACCAGTACGTGGTCCTGCGCAAGGTCGAGCCCGCGCCCACCGCGGACTGAGGGAATCGCCGTACGGCACGGCGGGCACTCCCCTAGGCCCCTCCTTGGCAAATTCATGCATGTGCATATATTGTCCATGCATGTAGTCACCGTGCGCCACCGGCCCACGCCACCGCCCCAGGGGGACCCCATGACCCGACGTTTCCTGTTCGTCCTCGGCAGCAGCCGGTCGGACGGCAACTCCGAGATGCTGGCCCGTGCGGCCGCCGAGCAGTTGCCGGACGGGGTCGAGCGGCGCTGGCTCGACCTCGCGGAGCACCCGCTGCCCGACTTCGAGGACCTGCGGCACGACAGCGACCACGTACGGCCGCGCGGGGACAACAGGGCGCTGCTGCTGGACGCCACGCTCGCGGCGACCGACCTCGTGATCGTGTCGCCGCTGTACTGGTACTCCGTGTCCGCCCAGGTCAAGCGATACCTCGACCACTGGTCGGGCTGGCTGCGCACCCCCGGGGTGGACTTCAAGGCGACGATGGCCGGCCGCACCCTCTGGGGCGTCACCGCACTCGCGCACGAAGAGGAGGAGGTCGCCGAGCCGCTCGTCGGTACGCTCAACAACTCCGCCGCGTACCTGGGCATGCGCTTCGGCGGGGTTTTGCTCGGCAACGGCAGCAAGCCCGGTGACGTGCTCCGGGACACGGCGGCCCTCTCCCGCGCGAAGACGTTCTTCACCGAGCCCGGCGAAGCGCCCCGCGCCCGCTTCCCCTACGACGCCGACGCCGAGGCCGCGTGAGCGGCGCCTACGCCGTGATGTCCTTCGCCGTGAACCTCGCCCACGCCGCCGACCCGAACACCGCCGCGTACACGGCCTGGAGGCCGAGGTTGCGCTGGAGGTCGTCCCAGTAGACCGGCTCGCGCATGAGGTCGGCGAAGGAGAGCCAGTAGTGGGAGAAGAAGTAGGGGTGGAGGGCGTCGAGCTGCGGGATCTGGTCGAGGATCTGGACGGTGATGAGCAGCCCGACCGTGGTGGCCATCGCGGCGATACCGCTGTTGGTGAGGGTGGAGACGAACAGGCCGAGGGCCGCGACCCCGATCAGTGAGGCGGCCACCGCGAGCGCGATCAGCAGTGCCCTCAGCAGTCCCTCGGCGAAGCCGATCCGCGTGCCGGAGATCGTCGTCAGGTCCCCCAGCGGGAACAGCAACGCCCCGACCGCCAACGCGGAGGCCGCCACGACGAGGGTCGCGACCAGGCAGAACGTCATGGTCGTCGCGTACTTGGTGAGCAGCAGCCGGGTCCGGCCCGCCGGTGAGACCAGCAGATAGCGCAGAGTGCCCGCGTTCGCCTCGCCCGCGATCGCGTCACCGGCGATCACGCCGACGGCCATCGGCAGGAAGAAGGGGAGCGTCGCGGCCAGCGCCGTGAACACCAGGAACAGCCCGTTGTTGGTGATCTGCGCGATGAACGCGGGCCCGCCGCCGCCGTCCGGGCCGCCTCCCGCCGACGACCCGTCACCCGTCTCGATCCGTACCGCGATGCCGACCAGGACCGGCACCGCCGCGAGCACACCCAGCAGCGCGATCGTCCGCCACCGCCGGAAGGTGGTGACCAACTCGCTGCGGAACAGCCCGAAGGTCCAGAGGAGGCCGGGCCTGCGGGCTGCGGCAGCAGCGGCCGTAGCAGAAGCAGTAGCAGTAGCAGTAGCAGTAGCAGTAGCAGTAGCAGTAGCAGTGACAGACGAAGCCGGTTCCGGCGTGTCAACCCGCGACATCGAAGCCCTCCCCCGTGAGCGCCACGAACGCGTCCTCCAGCGAGGCGCGTTCGAGGGCGAAGCCGCGGACACGGACGCCCGCGGTGACCAGTGCGGCGTTCAGTTCGGCGAGATCCCGGTCGGGGGGAGGCGGTTCCGCCGTCACCCTGCCTCCCTCGCCGGTCCGGTGCGCGGCGGCACCGTCCTCCTCCGTCACGACCACGTCCCCGATGCCCTGTTCCTTGAGCACCCTGACCGCGTCCGCCGTGTCGGGGGTGGTGACGACCAGACGGCCGCGCGCGCCGGCGGCCAGTTCGGCCACCGGGCCCTGGACGACGAGCCGGCCGCGGGTCATGACGGCGGCATGGGTGCACACCTGCTCGATCTCGTCGAGCAGATGCGAGGAGAGGAAGACGGTGGTGCCGTCGGACGCCAACTCCCTCACCAGCGAACGGATTTCGCGCATGCCCTGCGGGTCGAGGCCGTTCGTCGGCTCGTCCAGGACGAGCAGGCGGCGCGGCTGGAGCAGCGCCGCGGCGAGGCCCAGGCGCTGCTTCATGCCCAGCGAGTACGCCTTCGCCTTCTTGCCGGCGGCGGCCGCGAGCCCCACCCGGTCGAGCGCGGCCTCGACCCGGGTACGCCGGGTGCGCGGGTCGGCGGTCGGGTCGGCGGAGTCGTAGCGCAGCAGGTTGTCTCGGCCGGAGAGGAAGCCGTAGAGGGCGGGTCCCTCGATGAGCGCGCCCACGTGCGGGAGCACCGTCCGGGTGGAGCGGGGCATGGGCAGGCCGAGGACCCGGGCGGTGCCCGAGGTGGGCTCGATCAGGCCCATCAGCATGCGGATGGTGGTGGTCTTGCCCGAGCCGTTCGGGCCGAGGAAGCCGAAGACGCTGCCGCTGGGCACCGTCAGCTCCAGGTGGTCCACGGCCACCTGGCCGCCGCGGAAGGTCTTGGTCAGCCCCTGGGTGTGGATGGCTGCGTCGGTCATGGCTCCCCTCGGGTACGGCCGGTGGGGCGGGGCGACGGTCTCGCCGTCCCGCCCCACCGGCCGGCGTCGCTACTTCGCCGCGTCGGCCGCCTTCACCAGCGCGTCCTTGGTGACGGCACCCGCGTACACCTTGCCGTCCTCGGTGAACAGGACGTTGATCAGCCGGGTCTTGAAGACCGTACCCGTGCCGAACTCGCCCTTGACCGGGTCGCCGAGGGAGTTCAGGAAGCCGTCGACCCGGGCGTCGCCGGAGGAGTCGCCGCCGGTGGGCATGGAGCCGCCCTCGGCGCCGTCGTCGAACACGGCGATGGTGCTCCAGCCCTTGCCGATCGTCTTCGGCCCGTCGAGCCCGGAGTCCTGCGGGCCCTTGCGGTCCTTGCGGCTCTCGGTGTTCTTCCCGTCCTTGAACTCCCCGCCCTTGCCGGGCCCGCCGAACACGGAGTCGCCGAACCCGGACTCGTGGTCGCCCGACTTCCCGGCCCCGTCGGCCTCGTCCGCCTCGGTGACCTTCGCGCCCTTCGGCGGGGTGAAGTCGAACGTCGAGGCGCTCGGCTTGCCGAAGTCGACCTTCGTGAAGCCCGCGTCCACGACGGCCGAGCCGCCGCTCGCCGGGGTGAGCGTGAACTTCAGCGGCAGCCCCGTCTTCGCGTCGACGGCGATCGAGATCGCCCCGACCGTCGAACCGGACTGCTTCGGCTCGATCACCAGCTTGTACGCGTCCCGCCCGGCGACCCGCGCGGTCCCGTCGACGGTCACGGACGTGGTGTCGTCGACGGCCTTCAGGGCCTCCTCGGCGAGCTTCTGCGGGGTGGCGGGCGCGTCCTCGAACTCGTCGGGAGCGTCCTTGGGCCCCCGCTGGTCCTTGCCCTCGTCGACGCCGGTCGCGTGGTACACCTCGTTCGAGGCGCTGTCGTACGCCCACAGGTCGTCGCCGTTGTGGATGACGCTGTACTCGGCGGCGTCGTCCAGCAGCGAGAGCTTCTGCTTGTCGGGGCCGTCGGTGGCGACCCGCAACGTGTGGGTGCCGGTGGCGAGTTCGAGGAGCTTGGCGGAGGGGTCGGCGGCCGATCCGCCGTCACCCCCGGAGGGCCCCTGCGAGGCAAGGCCGCCCGCGAGACCGCCCAGGTCGGGCAGGCCCAGATCCGTGGTGATCTTCACCGTGCCGGACACCTGCTCCACGTCCGAGGCGGCGATCTTCTCGATGAGTTCCTGCGCGCTGATCTTCGGCAGATCGGGGTCACCGGAGCCGGCGAAGGCCGGGACGAGCCCGATGGTCGCGGCGGCGACGCCCAGCACGGTGACCGGGACGACGTACCGCGCGGCCTTGCGTCGCCGTGCCGAGCGCATCTCCTCGGCCTCGGCCGCGAGCGCGGCGGCGTCGCCGGACCTGGCGCTGTCGTCGGTTTCGTACGGTGCCATGTGTGCCTTACCTCCGTCGTCGGCGGCGGCGTCTCTCGGAGCCGCCATTCTCACCCGAATCGGTGAGGAGTGGTGATACCCATCTGACCAAATCGGCCGGAGAGAAGCGTCAGACTCCGGGCTCAACTCGACGTACTGCTACGGGATGACACAACGAGGCGGAGCGTCCACCCAACCCGTAGGGGTCGTCGGGGAGAGCCGCAGCCGTCGGTACGAGTCCGGAGTACCCCACCGGTGTTCGCCGACGCCACCCGGACCGCGCGGGCCCGGTTCCCGGCAGCCGCCGCGCCGCACCGCGAGACGGGATCCGGCCTCGACCGTCCTCCCGGCAGGCACTCGGGGCCACAGAGCAGCGGCTCGCCCGTAGACGCGGGCGAGCCGGGAGGGCGACCACGGCCGACCGGTGCAGCCCCGGCGGCTGCCGGCAGCCGACCGCCGCCCCTCGCCCCCCGGCACCCGGCACCCGGCACCCGGCACCCGGCACCCGGCACCCGAAGGAGGCTGACCAGCGCGAACCCGGACGCGGTGGAAGCCCACCGCCGCGAACCCAGGACCCGACCGAAGCCCACCGCCGCCAGCCCCGGCCCCGACGGAAGCCCACCGCCGCGAGCCGGAAACCCGGCGGAAGCCTGCCGCCACAGCCCCACCACTCGGCGGCGACCGCGACTACCCGGCCCGGTGCACCACCGCGTCGCACAGTTCCACCAGGGCCGCCTTCGCGTCGCACTCCGGGAGGGGGGCCAGAGCCGCTCGCGCCTCCTCGGCGTAGCGGATCGTGTCGCGGCGGGCCTGTTCCAGGGCGGGGTGGACGCGGAGGCGGGCCAGGGCCTCGGCGTGGCGGGCGTCGTCGGTGAGGTCGGAGTCGAGCAGTTCGCACAGGGCGATGTCGTCCGGCAGCCCCAGCCGCCCCGCCCGCTCGCGCAGCCGCAGCACCGGCATCGTCGGCACATGCTCACGGAGGTCCGTGCCGGGCGTCTTGCCGGACTCGTGCGAGTCGGAGGCGATGTCGAGGACGTCGTCGGCGAGCTGGAAGGCCACCCCGAGCCGCTCCCCGTACTGGGTCAGCACGTCGACCACGGTCTCGTCGGCGCCCGCCATCAGCGCGCCGAGCCGCCCGGCGACGGCGACCAGCGATCCGGTCTTGCCGCCCAACACGTCGAGGTAGTGGTCGATCGGGTCACGTCCGTCGCGCGGCCCGGCGGTCTCCAGGATCTGCCCGGTGACCAGCCGCTCGAAGGCCTCGGCCTGGATGCGGACGGCGTCGGGACCGAGGTCGGCGAGGACGTGCGAGGCACGGGCGAAGAGGAAGTCGCCGGTCAGCACGGCCAGGGAGTTGTCCCAGCGGGCGTTGGCGCTCGGCACGCCCCGGCGCACCTCGGCCTCGTCCATCACGTCGTCGTGGTACAGCGTGGCGAGATGCGTCAGCTCGACCACCACCGCCGAGGGCACGACACCCGGCGCGTAGGGGTCGCCGAACTGCGCCGCGAGCATCACCAGCAGCGGCCTGAACCGCTTGCCGCCCGCGCGCAGCAGATGCTGGGCGGCCTCCTGGATGAACGGGACCTCGCTCTTGGTCGCCTCCAGCAGACCCTCCTCGACGGCCGCCATTCCGGCCTGGACATCGGCTTCGAGAGCCTGGTCCCGCGCGCTCAGCCCAAACGGCTCGACGACGGTCACGAGGGTTCTCCTGTCTGCTGACGTCTGATGACGGTCACACGGTCGGTCTAGGTCGCTCTCACGGTCGATGACAAAGTTTGTCGATCTGTCGCTGTCATCACCCGAGTCAGCGTATCCGGTCACCTTTCGATCACCGCGAGCGCCCACGGCTTCGTCTCCAGTGGTATGGGACCGCACCTCCCCCATTCTTGATCAACCGATCCACGCCGATATCCATCGACGCGCGTGCCGCACCCGTCCGCGCCCGGCCCGTACGCCTGCCCGCGGGCCCGCACGCCCGCCCGCACACCCGCCCACGGGCCCGCACACACGCCCGCTCGCGACGGGTACCCACCCTTCCCCGCGACGACGCATGGACGGCCCCCGGCCCCCGGCACGACCTCCGACGCGATCCCCGTCCGCCCGGCTCCCCGCTCGGACGCCCGTCGATTTCGTACCAAATACACCCCCTTCCCTCAGCCCGAGTTGACCGATTTGCGCCTTACCCTTCATTTCATCCGACTTCTCCCGTGAGTTGAGTCACCAGCCTCCCCCTGCCTCCCGTGCGGCACCCACGTCCCACGTCGTCGATTTTCCCTTTGCGGTAGGCAAGTTGAGCCATGTACGAGGTATCTGATCTTGGGTCGAATCACAGCAAACTCAAGGTCAACTGGACCAAAGCGCCAAACCGGGACTTGTTCCGGTCGTGTGCTCTCGCATACGTTCACACCCCGTCCGGACGGACCGCCGAATCCTGCCGCCGCCCCGGACTCCCCACCCATCACCACTCATCCACGCACGGCAGGAGCGGGGGACCCAGGTAAGCCGTCGGTCCGAAGACCCTCTTCGGACCGACTACGGGGTGAAGCCACGCGCAGTACGCCCAGCGGACGCGGCACGCACAGCGACCGCCGGGACGACGCGCACGGCCGGGCATCTCCAGCCCGAACCCGACAGCTCACCTCGCAGGCGACGGAGAGGAATTCACCATGCCCGCACACGGCAAACACCGTCGTCCCCGAAGCAACGCGCTGACCCGTGGCATCGTCGCCGCCGGCACCGGAGGGGCCGCACTGGCCCTCCCGCTCACGGTCGCCACGACCGCGAACGCCGCCACCCCGGCCCAGGCCGCCACCTCCGTACAGTCGGCCCCGCAGTCCGCGCCCGCAGCGACGCTGCCCAAGCCCACGACGTACAAGGTGGTCTCCGGCGACACGCTGTCCTCCATAGCGCGCAAGCACCACATCAAGGGCGGCTGGCAGCAGCTCTACAAGAACAACCGCGCGGCCATCGGTGACAACCCGGCGCTGATCCGGCCGGGCCTGAAGCTGAAGCTGAACGCGACCAAGCCGGCCACGGCCCAGAAGTCGTCGACGGCGCCCAAGGCCACGCAGGCGTCGGTGAAGACCTACGCGAACAACCTGGACGGCTGGATCCGCGAGTCGCTGGACATCATGGCGCAAAAGGGAATTCCCGGGACGTACAACGGGATCTACCGCAACATCATCCGTGAATCCTCGGGCAACCCGCTGGCCATCAACAACTGGGACTCCAACGCCGCCGCGGGCACCCCCTCGAAGGGTCTCCTCCAGGTCATCGACCCGACGTTCGCCGCGTACCACGTCTCCGGCACCCCGTACGACCCGTACGACCCGGTCGCGAACATCACGGCGGCGTGCAACTACGCCGCCGACCGGTACGGCTCGATCGACAACGTCTTCGGCGCGTACTGAGCCCTGCGGCTCCCCCTTCTTCATCTGTTCCCCTGGGCCGGCGGGCCCAGGGGAACAGCCCGTTCACGGGAAGATCTTCTCCAGCACCACGGCGATGCCGTCGTCCTCGTTGGAGAGGGTCACCTCGTCGGCGACGGCCTTGAGTTCGGGGTGGGCGTTGGCCATGGCGACCCCGTGCGCGGCCCAGTCGAACATCGGGATGTCGTTGGGCATGTCACCGAAGGCGATGGTCCGCCGCGAGGTCAGCCCGAGATGGTCGGCGGCCAGGGCGAGGCCCGTCGCCTTGGTGATGCCGCATGGCTGGAGTTCGACGGTGCCGGGCCCCGACATGGTGACCGTGGCCAGCGAGCCGACCGCCATGCGCGCCGCCGAGGCCAGCTCGTCGTCCGACAGGTAGGGGTGGCGCAGCAGCACCTTGCTGATCGGCTCGCACCACAGGTCGTCCCGGCGTGGCACCTGTACCGCGGGCAGTGTGGGGTGCGGCATGAGGTAGCCGGGCTCGATCAGGGTGAGACCGTCGACCCCGTCCTGGTCGACGGCGGCGTACACCTGTCCCACCTCGGCCTCGATCTTGCCGAGCGCGGTCTCGGCGAGTTCCCGGTCCAGGGTGACGGACCACAGCAGCCGGTCCGCGCCGTGGTCGTACAACTGCGCGCCCTGTCCGCACACCGCGAGCCCTCCGCCGCCGAGGTCCTCCAGCAGTGGGCGCACTCTGGGCGCCGGCCGTCCCGTCACCACGAGGTGCTGAGCACCGGCCCTCGTGGCCCGCGCCAGCGCGGCGAGGGACCGGTCGGAGAGCGTGTCGTCACTGCGCAGGAGCGTTCCGTCCAGGTCAGTGGCGATGAGTGAATATGCGGTGGGAGCGGCCATGATCAGAGAATACGGATGCCACGCCCCATCGGTTCGACGCTAACCGGACGACGTCCGGCATCCCGACCGCCATGACGACCCCGTACGTCAACCCCCTTTGCCCGAACGGCAGTTCAGCGAGCCGTCGGCGTAAGTGCGCACGCACAGGACGCACACACGGCGCGGGCACACAGGGCGGGCACACAGCGCGTGCGCGACGCGCGCACGATCGCGTGCACGCCCCCTGCCCGGACCTTGCGTACCCGGACATTGCGAACTCTTCAGACACTCCCCGATCTTCGCACCGCCCCGTAACGTGTGCCGCGACCAGAGGAACGACGGAAAGCACGAGAGCGAGGCAGCACCTGATGCCCCACGTCGATGTCCCCGAAGGCGATCCGTTCGACATCCCCGAGGGTCACCCCTTCGGCATCCCCGAGGGTCACCCCTTCGGGTCGCACAACCTCCCCTACGGGGTCTTCTCCCCCGCCGGCTCCGACGCCCGTACGGTCGGGGTCCGTCTCGGCGACCACGTCCTCGACGCCGCGGCCGCGGCCCACGCCCTCGGCTCCCCGTACACCGCGCTCCTCGCCCATCCCACGCTGAACCCCCTGCTCGCCGCGGGACGTACCGCCTGGTCGGACCTCCGGCGGGCCCTGACCGCGTGGCTCACCGTGCCCTCGCACCGGGAGACCATCGCGCCGCACTTCCACGCGCTGTCCGAGGTGCGCCTGCATCTGCCGTTCGAGGTGGCCGACTACGTCGACTTCTACGCCTCCGAGAACCACGCGCGGAACGTGGGCCGCATCTTCCGGCCCGACTCCCCGGACCCGCTGACCCCCAACTGGAAGCATCTGCCGATCGGCTACCACGGCCGGTCCGGCACGGTCGTGGTCTCCGGCACGGAGGTGGTACGGCCGTCCGGGCAGCGCAAGGCGCCCGCCGATCCGGCGCCCGTGTTCGGCCCGTCCGTGCGGCTGGACATCGAGGCGGAGGTCGGGTTCGTGGTGGGCGTGCCCTCGGACAGGGGGCGGCCGGTGGGACTGCGGGACTACCGCGACCACGTCTTCGGGCTCTGTCTGCTCAACGACTGGTCCGCGCGCGATCTGCAGGCCTGGGAGTACGTTCCGCTCGGCCCGTTCCTCGGGAAGTCCTTCGCGACGTCGGTCTCGGCGTGGATCACTCCGCTGGAAGCCCTGGACGAGGCACGGGTGGCGCCGCCGGAGCGCACGCACCCGCTCCTCCCCTATCTGGACGACTCCGGGCCGGACGTCGACCTCGGGGGGTACGACCTGCGGATCAGCGTCGCCGTCAACGGACACGTCGTCTCGGAGCCGCCCTTCTCCACGATGTACTGGACCGCCGCCCAGCAACTGGCCCACATGACCGTCAACGGGGCGTCCCTGCGCACGGGCGACCTCTACGGCTCCGGCACGGTCAGCGGGGCCGAGGCGGGCGAGCGGGGCTCCCTGCTGGAACTCACCTGGAACGGGCGGGACGCCCTCGACCTCCCCGACGGCAAGCGCACGTTCCTGGAGGACGGCGACGAGGTGACCCTCACGGCCTGGGCGCCGGGGCCGGGCGGGGCGAAGGTGGGGCTGGGCGAGGTGAGGGGGCGGGTCCGGGCCCGGGACTAGGGGGTGCCTCCGGCGGCGGGGCGGCGTGGGTGCGCTCGGGGGCTTCGGGGGCCGGCGACTTGGGTGGCTGCGGGCGCGTCCTCGCCGTAGGGGTGGGTGCTTCGTCGGCGGGGTCACGTCCCTCGTGGTTGCTCGCGCAGTTCCCCGCGCACCTATGGGCGCGGCCCGTGCCCGCCGGCACGCGCAGAGGCGGACGGGCGGAGCCGGGAGGGCGGAGGGCTGAGGAGAGGGCGAATCCCAGCCATTGACCCTCGTATCCCACCCACTGGACAACCCGGTGGCAGATCTTCGTCACACCGCCGCAAAACCCCAGCTCAGAACCGGCAGGTTCGGGCGGCAACATGGCGCAATACTCCGGCAACATTTCCTTCCCCACCATTTCGGTATGGTTCGAAACATGCCACCCACCGACCGCGTCCGAGAGCACGCCGGCCAGGGCGCGACCACCGTCGCCGCCCACCGCGCGCGGCGTCGGCTGCGTGCGGACCAGGCGCGGCAGCTCGCCGACCTCCTCCGTCGCCAACTCCTCACCGGCGGCTTCGAGAACGGCACCCTCCCCCACGAGTCCACCCTCGCCACCGACTACCGCGCGACCCGCAACACGGTCCGCGAGGCCCTGGACCTCCTGCGCGCCGAGGGCCTCGTGGAACGGTTCCCCGGCGTGGGCACCGTCGTCGTGGCCCAGAAGTACCCCCACGGCCTCGACCATCTGCAGGGCCTCGCGGAAACCCTCCGCGAACACGGCACGGTCACCAACGAGGTCCGCACCATGGGCCCCGCCCCGGCCCCGGCCCCCGTGGCCGACCGCCTCCACCTCCCACCCGGCACCGACGTCCTCTACATCGAACGCCTGCGCCGGCTGAACGGCCTCCCCCTCTCCCTCGACCTCACCTACATCCCCCTCGCCCTCGGCTCCCTCGACCTCGGCACGGCACTCCTCGGCGCCGACCTGGAGAACACCGACGTCTTCCGCCTCCTGGAGACGATCACCGGCCGGCGCCTCGGCCACGCCGAGATCACCCTGGAGGCGGTGAACGCGGACACCCACTCCGCCGCCGTACTCGAAGCCCCGCGCGGCTCGGCCGTCCTGATGCTGGAACGGCTCACCCACCTCGCCGACGGCCGGCCCGTCGACCTGGAGTTCATCCGCTTCCGGGGCGACCGCATCTCGATGAGCGGTCTGCTGCACCGCTCCCTGTACTAACCCCCGCAACAGCCCCTGTTCCGCCCCTCCCTGGAGACAGCCATGCCTTTGGCGCCCCAGCGGGCCGACGTGCCCGTGACCATCGACGAGTCGAAGTGCATCGACGGCTGCACCCTCTGTGTGGACATGTGCCCGCTGGACTCCCTGGCCATCGACGAGAGCAACGGCAAGGCCTACATGCACGTCGACGAGTGCTGGTACTGCGGCCCGTGCGCGGCCCGCTGTCCCACCGGCGCCGTCACGGTCAACATGCCCTACCTGCTCCGCTGAACGCTCCGGTGAGAGGCCCGAACACCCATGAAGACCAAAGCAGTCACCCTGGCCACAGCCCTCCTGCTGCCCCTGACCCTGACCGCCTGCGGCAACGGCAGTGACACCGCGGCGGACGGCGGGACGGTCACCGTCACCGTCGGCTACCAGTCCAAGACCATCAACACCGTCACCGCCGGCACCCTCCTGCGCTCCCTCGGCTACTTCGAGGACGAGCTGAACGCGCTGGGCGGGAAGACCACGTACAAGGTCGACTGGCAGGACTACGCCACCGGCGCCCCCATCACCGCCCAGATGACCGCCGGGAAGATCGACATCGGCTCGATGGGCGACTTCCCGCTGCTGCTCAACGCGGCCCGCGGCAAGCAGCTCGGCAAGCCCACCCGGCTCGTCGCGGCCACCGGCTACAACCTCCGGGGCGGTCTCAACACCATCGTCACCACGCCGGACTCGAAACTGAGCACGCTCAAGGACCTGAAGGGCAAGAAGGTCTCCACGAGCATCGGGTCGGCGGCCGACGGCACCCTCGTACGGGCGCTGAACGACGCCGGCCTCGACGCCGACAAGGACATCGAGAAGCTCAACCAGCAGCCGGCCGTCGGCGCCTCCGCCCTCTCCGCCGGCAGCACCGACGCCCTGTCGCAGTTCGTGGCCTGGCCGGGGCTGCTCACCTACCAGGGCAAGGCGAAGGCCCTGTACGACGGGGCCCAGCTGGACCTGCCGACCTTCCACGGCGTGACGGCCCGCGAGGACTTCGCGAAGCAGCGGCCGGCCGTCCTGGAGGCCTTCCTCAAGGCCCAGGCCAAGGCCACGGACTACCTGAACGAGCACCCGGTCGAGGCCGCCGAGAAGGTCGCCGACGCCACGGGACTGCCCGCCGAGGTCGTCTACCTCTACAACGGCGCCCACGGCATCGCGACCTTCGACCCCGCGCTGAAGCCCGCGCTGATCGCCGCACTGAAGAAGGACGTGCCGATCCTCAAGGCCGCGAAGCTGACGGGCGACGTGGACGTGGACGCGTTCGTCGACGACCGGTACGTCCGCAAAGCGCTCGGCTCCGCCGCGTACGACAAGCGGCTCGCGGCGGAGCCCGCCCCGGCCGCGGCCGAGGTCTGGCCCAAGAACGCCACCGAGACCCGCTCCTTCAAGACGGCCGCCGAACTCCTCGCCTACGTGGCCGGACACAAGGACGGCATCCGCGCCGCGTACGTCCCGGACGCCACCACCGGCACCCAGTGGTTCGCCGACAAGGCGGTGTGGGTGGCCGACGGCGACCGGCTCCTGCCCTTCGTCGCCCCGGCCACGGCGAAGGCGTACGTCGCCGGACACGACGGCGCCGAGATCGTCACCTACGCCGCCGCCCTGGAGCGGGCCTCGTGAGCCGCCCCGCGAAAACCGGCGCCCGGCGCGTACGGAGCCCCGGCTCACGGCCCGCCGCCCGCTACGCCCTGCGCGCGCTGTCCCTGGTCGCCGCCCTCGGTCTCTGGCAGCTGCTGACCAGCCTGGACGTCGACGTGTGGCTGCGCTTCTCGCAGTTCCCCACGGTCACCGACGTGGCGCACGCCTTCGCGGACCGGGTGACCGGGCCGGACTACTGGACCGACCTGACCGACAGCCTCACCCGCATCCTCACCGGCTTCCTGCTGGCGGCGGTGCTGGGTGTGGCGGTGGGCACCCTCGTCGCCCGGTCCCGTCTCGCCGAGGACCTGCTGGGGCCGGTCCTGGAGGTGATCCGCCCGATCCCGGCGATCGCCCTCGTCCCGGTGGCGATCCTGCTGTTCCCCTCCAACGAGCAGGGCATCGTCTTCATCACCTTCACCGCCGCGTTCTTCCCGGTCCTGGTCTCCACCCGGCACGCCGTACGGGCGCTGACCCCGGTGTGGGAGGAGGCCGTCCGCACGATGGGCGGCGGCCGGTGGCGGGTCCTCGCCTCGGTCGTCCTGCCGGGCGCGCTGCCGGGCATCTTCGGCGGCCTGTCGGTCGGCATCGGGGTGTCCTGGATCTGTGTGATCTCCGCCGAGATGATCTCCGGGCAGTACGGCGTCGGCTACCGCACCTGGCAGGACTACACGGTCGTCAACTACCCCGGCGTCTTCGTCGGCATGGCCACGATCGGGGTGCTGGGCTGGCTGACGTCGACCGCCGTGGAGCTGGTCGGCCGGCGGCTGACGCACTGGCTGCCCCGTACGTCGTCGGCCCCCGCCGCCCGCCCCCGAGTGCCGCGAACCGCCGCACCGGGGGCCGTCCCCGCGACCCCCGTCCCCACCACGGCCGAGCCCGAGGAGGCACGTGATGAGCACCTCGTCTGAGACCCGGGCCCAGGTCCGTACCCAGGCAACGGCGCCGACGCCGGCCGTCGAGGAGAAGCGGACGCCCGCCCCCGGGCGCGGCACCCGCCTCGCCCTCCATGACGCCGACCTGGGCCGCCCCGACGCCGTCGCCCTGGCGGATGTCGGCCTGGACATCGCTCCCGGCGAGATCCTCACCGTCGTCGGACCGTCCGGCTGCGGCAAGTCGACCCTCCTGCGCACCCTGGCGGGCCTGCTGCCGCCGCTCGCCGGAGAGATCACCCAGGACGGCACCCCGCTGACCGGCCCCTCCGCCGAACGCGCCCTCGTCTTCCAGGAGGACGCCCTCCTGCCCTGGCGCACCCTGCGCGCCAACGTCGAACTCCCCCTCGCCATCCGTGGCCTGCCCCGCGCCGAACGCCGCACCCAGGCCGAGGCGTGGCTGGCGCGGGTCGGGCTCGCCGAGTACGCCCGGCAGCTGCCGCACCGCGTCTCCGGCGGACAGCGCCAGCGCGCACAGCTGGCCCGCGCCCTCGCCGGGCGCCCCCGCGCCGTCCTGATGGACGAGCCGTTCGGCGCGCTCGACGCCCAGACCCGCGCCGGGATGCAGGACCTGCTGGTGGAGGTGTTGCGGGGCACGGGCGCCACGGTCGTCTTCGTCACCCACGACGTGGACGAGGCCCTGTTCCTCGGCGACCGCCTGGCCCTCCTCGGCTCCGGCCGGCTGACCGCCGTACGGGACGTCCCGCGCCCCCGCGACCGTACGGCCCACGACGACCCGGCACGCGCGGCCCTGCGCCGCGACGTCCTGACCTCGCTCAGCGACTGAACCTCACGCAGCGACTGAGCGCTCGCGTACCCGCGTACATGAAAGGCACTTCGGTGGACACGGTGGACACGGTGGAGACCCCCCTCACGATTCCGGCGCTCGCCGACGCCGACGAGCTGACCTGCGACGTCCTCGTCATCGGCGGTGGCACCGCCGGCACCATGGCGGCCCTGACCGCCGCCGAGCACGGCGCGAACGTCCTGCTCCTGGAGAAGGCGCACGTCCGCCACTCGGGCGCCCTCGCCATGGGCATGGACGGCGTCAACAACGCCGTCATCCCGGGCCGCGCCGAACCGGACGACTACGTCGCCGAGATCACCCGCGCCAACGACGGCATCGTCGACCAGTCCACGGTCCGCCAGACCGCCACCCGCGGCTTCGACATGGTGCGGCGGCTGGAGTCGTACGGGGTGAAGTTCGAGAAGGACGAGCACAACGAGTACGCGGTCCGCCAGGTCCACCGCTCCGGCTCCTACGTGCTGCCCATGCCGGAGGGCAAGGACGTCAAGAAGGTCCTGTACCGGCAGCTGCGGCGGCGCGAGATGCGTGAGCGGATCCGTATCGAGAACCGGGTGATGCCGGTCCGCGTGCTCACGGCCGGCGAGGGCGCGGAGCGGCGGGCCGTCGGCGCGGCGGGCTTCAACACCCGCACCGGACAGTTCGTCACGGTCCGCGCGGGCGCCGTCATCCTCGCCACGGGCGCCTGCGGCCGCCTCGGCCTGCCCGCCTCCGGTTACCTCTACGGCACCTACGAGAACCCCACCAACGCGGGCGACGGCTACGCCATGGCCTACCACGCGGGCGCCGAACTCACCGGCATCGAGTGCTTCCAGATCAACCCGCTGATCAAGGACTACAACGGCCCCGCCTGTGCCTACGTCGCCAACCCCTTCGGCGGTTACCAGGTCAACCGGCACGGCGAACGCTTCGTCGACTCCGACTACTGGTCCGGCCAGATGATGGCCGAGTTCGCCGCCGAGATCGCCTCCGACCGCGCGCCGGTCTATCTGAAGCTGAGCCACCTCCCCGAGGAGTCCGTCTCCGCGCTGGAGTCGATCCTGCACACCACGGAACGCCCCACCCGCGGGACCTTCCACGCCGGCCGCGGCCACGACTACCGCACCCACGACATCGAGATGCACATCTCGGAGATCGGCCTGTGCGGCGGCCACTCGGCCTCGGGCGTCCGGGTGGACGACCAGGCCCGTACGACCGTCCCCCGCCTGTACGCCGCCGGTGACCTCGCCTGCGTCCCGCACAACTACATGATCGGCGCGTTCGTCTTCGGCGATCTGGCGGGCGCGGACGCCTCCCGGTACACCCCGTACGAGGGCGAGTTGCCGCCGGACCAGCTCCGCGACGCGCACGAGCTGATCTACCGTCCCCTGCGCAACCCGGACGGCCCTCCGCAGCCCCAGGTCGAGTACAAGCTCCGCCGCTTCGTCAACGACTACGTGGCGCCCCCGAAGTCCGGCTCCCGGCTCTCCCTCGCCCTCAACGCCTTCGAGCGCATGCGGGACGACATCGCCGAGATGGGCGCCCGCACGCCGCACGAGCTGATGCGCTGCGCCGAGGTCTCCTTCATCCGTGACTGCGCCGAGATGGCCGCCCGCGCCTCCCTCGCCCGCACCGAGTCCCGCTGGGGTCTCTACCACGACCGGCTCGACCACCCCCACCGCGACGACACCTCCTGGTTCCACCACCTCGACCTCCACAAGTCCCCTGTCGGCGCCATGGAGTTCACCGCCCGCCCCGTCGCCCCCTACCTCGTCCCCATCGAGGAGTTCACCCCGGTCGGCGGCCCCTCCCGGCACCTGGGCGAGGTCCACGCGGAGAACGTGGCGACGGCGGGGTCGCGAGATGTGGCACCGGTTGCTGCGGGAGTCGCCGGGGTTGCGGGGGTTGCGGGGACGGAGTCCGAAAGCGGTTCGGCTGCCGACGGGTCCGGAAGGGGGGCCCTCCCCCTCCCCTCCCACCCCACCCCCCCGACCTCCTCCACCCGCCTCCTCGAACTGGTCGCCCTCGCCGAGGAGCAGCCCGAACTCGACGCCCTCCGGCCCTACCTGGCCGATCCGGCACCCGCCGTCCGGCGCGAGGCGGTCGCCGTGCTCACGGAGACCCTCCCGCCCGGCACCGGTTCCGCCCTCGCCGAGGCTCTCCGCGACTCCGCCGCCGAGGTCCGCGCCGCCGCCGCGGCCTCACTGCGCGAACTCGTCGAGACGCTCCCGCCCGAGCCCGCCCTCCGCGACGGCCTCGCCGCCGCCCTGGCCGAGCCCGACCCGGTCGTCCGCGCCGCCGCCCTGGACGTGCTGCGCGCCCTCAGCCTCGGCGACACCGCCCTGTACGCGGCCCTTCTGCCGGACTCCGACATCTCCGTCCGCATCGAGGCCGTACGCGCCCTCGTCTCGGTCGACGCCGCCACGGAACTGGCCGGGGCCGCGACCGCCGACCCCTCCCGCGAGGTCCGCGTCACGATCGCCAAGGCCCTGGCCACGGTCTCGGCGGACACCGCACACCCCCGGCCCCCCGCCGTCCTCGCCGCGCTGACCGCCCTGACCGACGACTCCGACCCCCTGGTCCGCGCCGCCGCCTACGCCGCCCTGGGCACCGTCGGCTGCCCCCCTCCGCTCGCCGCCCGAGCCGTCACCGCCCTCACCGACCCCGCCTGGCAGGTCCGCGCCGGCGCCGCCACGGCCCTCTCCACCGCCACCACGGCCGTCGCCGTCCCGGCCCTGGCCGAAGCCCTGGCGGACTCCAACGCCGACGTCCGCAAAGCCACCGTCCTCGCCCTGACCCACCACACCACCACCGAGGAAGCCCGCACCGCCCTCACGACAGCCACGAAGGACTCCGACGCCGACGTGAGGGCCTACGCGTCCCGGGCGCTGGCGGCCTAGGGCTTGGCCCAGGGCTCGGAAGGGCCCCCAGGTGCTGTGAAGGGCAAAGGCTGCGGCAGGTCGTGCGCCGGGGCGGTACCGGCTCGGTGCGCCACCGGCGAGCGTGGACCGCCGGGCAGGAGGCGCATACCTCGACCTGTCTCCTGGGGCCCTACTAGGCCCAGTCGTCGTGCTCGGGCTCCGGTTCCACGTCGGGCCAGTCGAAGTCCTGTCCCGTGTCGGTGTCACCCTCCGGAGCCGGGCCGGACGTGCTCCCGGGCACCGAGGCCGCCGCCGGAGCCGGGGCCGAGGCGCCCCCGGAATGCCCTCCCAGCGACTCCAGCACCCCCAGCACCCCCTCCCCGTACGTCGCCAGCTTCTTCTCGCCGATTCCGCTGATCGTGCCGAGTTCGGCGACGGACGTGGGGGCCGTGGCCGCGATCTCGCGGAGGGTGGCGTCGTGGAAGATGACGTACGCCGGGACGCCCTGTTCGCGGGCCTGGTCGGCGCGCCAGGCGCGCAGGGCCTCGAAGACGGGGAGCAGCTCGTCGGGGAGTTCGACCGCCGCCTTCGGCTTGCGGTCGCCCCGGCCGGAGCCGGAGGAACCCGAGCCGGAGGACGCCGCCCGCGTGGTCACCGGCTTCTTCGGTTCCTTGCGCAGCGGCACGTCCCGCTCCCGCCGCAGCACCACCCCGCTCTCCTCGGTGAGCACGAGCGTGCCGTACTCGCCCTCGACCGCGAGGATCCCCTCCGCGAGCAACTGGCGGACGACGCCCCGCCATTCGCCCTCGGACAGTTCCTCGCCGATGCCGAAGACGGAGAGCTGGTCGTGGTCGAACTGGATGACCTTCGCGGTCCGCCGCCCCAGCAGGATGTCGACGATCTGCACGGCGCCGAACTTCTGCCCGCGCTCCCGCTGCAGCCGCACCACCGTGGAGAGCACCTTCTGCGCGGCGACCGTGCCGTCCCAGGTCTCCGGCGGTACGAGACAGGTGTCGCAGTTGCCGCAGCCCTCGGCCTGCGGTTCCTGGCCGAAGTACTGCAGCAGTTGGCCCCGGCGGCACTGGGCGGTCTCGCAGAGCCCCAGCATCGCGTCCAGATGGCTCGCGGCCCGGCGGCGGAACGCCTCGTCACCCTCGCTGCCCTGAATCATCTTGCGCTGTTGTATGACGTCGTTGAGGCCGTACGCCATCCATGCCGTGGACGGCAGTCCGTCGCGGCCGGCGCGGCCGGTCTCCTGGTAGTAGCCCTCCACCGACTTCGGCAGGTCCAGGTGGGCGACGAACCGGACGTCGGGCTTGTCGATGCCCATGCCGAAGGCGATCGTGGCGACGACCACGAGCCCTTCCTCGCGCAGGAACCGCGACTGGTGTGCCGCGCGGGTCCCGGCGTCGAGGCCGGCGTGGTACGGCACCGCCTCGACGCCGTTCTTGCTCAGGAACTCCGCCGTGCGCTCCACCGAGTTCCTGGACAGGCAGTAGACGATGCCCGCGTCGCCCGGGTGTTCCTGGCGCAGGAAGGACAGGAGCTGCTTCTTCGGGTCGGCCTTGGGCACGATCCGGTACTGGATGTTGGGCCGGTCGAAGCTGGCCTCGAAGTGGCGGGCCCGGGGCATGGCCAGCCGCTCGGTGATCTCCCGGTGCGTCGCGCGGGTGGCGGTGGCGGTGAGCGCGATGCGCGGCACGTCCGGCCAGCGCTCGCCGAGCAGGGAGAGGGAGAGGTAGTCGGGCCGGAAGTCATGTCCCCACTGAGAGACGCAGTGCGCCTCGTCGATCGCGAACACGGCGACCTTGCCGCGCCCCAGCAGGTCGAGTGTGGCGTCGAGCCGCAGCCGCTCGGGGGCGAGGTAGAGCAGGTCCAGCTCCCCCGCGAGGAACTCCGCCTCCACCAGGCGCCGCTCGTCGAAGTCCTGCGTGGAGTTGACGAAGCCGGCGCGGACGCCCAGCGCCCGCAGCGCGTCCACCTGGTCCTGCATGAGCGCGATCAGCGGGGAGACCACGATGCCCGTACCGGGCCTGACCAGGGACGGAATCTGGTAGCAGAGAGACTTGCCGCCGCCGGTGGGCATGAGCACGACGGCGTCGCCGCCCGCGATCACATGCTCGATGACCGCCGCCTGCTCACCCCGGAAGGCGTCGTACCCGAAGACCCGGTGGAGTACGGCCAGCGCCTCGCTGTCCGCCTCGGTGGTCCTGCCTTCGTCCGCCATCACACTCGTCACGCCCGTCCCGCTCATCGCCTGTCCCCGCGCCCTTGCGTCCTGTGCCCTTGCGTCCTGTGCCGCCCGTGCGCCCTCTGCCCGTGCGTACCGCCGGTGCGTCCTGTGCCGCCCGTGCTTCCTCCAGCCCCTGCCACCATAGGCGCCCGCACCGACAGCCTCGGAGTTATCCACAGGCTCCACCCGTGCGGGGGGCCCGGCCCGGTCCCGGCCCGGTACGGACGGCGGGACCCGGCCCCTGAAGGAGCCGGGTCCCGCCACATCCGACCGACCGAGCGGAGCGCTACCGCACGAACACGCCCGCCTGTCCCGCCAGGTCCAGGAAGTACTGCGGCGCGACGCCGAGCACCAGCGTGACGGCGACCCCGACCGCGATCGCGGTCATGGTCAGCGGCGACGGCACGGCGACGGTCGGCCCCTCGGGGCGCGGCTCGCTGAAGAACATGAGCACGATGACGCGGATGTAGAAGAACGCGGCGATGGCCGAGGAGATCACACCGACCACGACGATCGCGCCCGCGCCGCCCTCCGCCGCCGCCTTGAACACGGCGAACTTGCCCGCGAACCCGGAGGTCAGCGGAATGCCCGCGAAGGCCAGCAGGAACACCGCGAACACGGCCGCCACCAGGGGCGATCTACGGCCGAGCCCGGCCCACTTGGACAGGTGGGTCGCCTCGCCGCCCGCGTCCCGCACCAGGGTCACCACGGCGAACGCGCCGATCGTCACGAACGAGTAGGCGCCCAGGTAGAACAGCACGGACGAGACGCCGTCGGGCGAGGCCGCGATGACACCGGCGAGGATGAACCCGGCGTGGGCGATCGAGGAGTAGGCGAGCAGTCGCTTGATGTCGGTCTGGGTGATGGCGACGATCGCGCCGCCCAGCATGGTGACGATGGCGACGGCCCACATGACCGGCCGCCAGTCCCAGCGCAGGCCCGGCAGGACGACGTACAGGAGCCTGAGCAGCGCGCCGAAGGCTGCCACCTTGGTCGCCGCCGCCATGAAGCCGGTGACCGGTGTGGGCGCGCCCTGGTACACGTCGGGCGTCCACATGTGGAACGGCACCGCGCCGACCTTGAACAGCAGGCCCATGACGATCATGGCGGAGCCGATGAGCAGCAGCGCGTCGTTGCCCATGGTGCCGGCGAGGGCGGGGTTGATGTCGCCGATGGTGCCGTCGACGACCTGGGCGATCGTGGCGTACTTCACCGAGCCGGCGTAGCCGTAGAGCAGGGCGATGCCGAAGAGGGTGAAGGCGGAGGCGAAGGCGCCGAGCAGGAAGTACTTGACCGCGGCCTCCTGCGACATGAGCCGCTTGCGGCGGGCCACGGCGCACAGCAGGTACAGCGGGAGGGAGAAGACCTCCAGGGCGATGAACAGGGTCAGCAGGTCGTTGGCCGCCGGGAAGATCAGCATGCCGCCGATCGCGAAGAGCAGCAGCGGGAACACCTCGGTGGTGGCGAACCCGGCCTTCACGGCCGCCTTCTCGCTGTCGCTGCCGGGCACGGACGCGGCCTGCGCGGCGAAGGAGTCGACCTTGTTGCCGTGCGCCTCGGGGTCGAGGCGCCGTTCGGCGAAGGTGAAGACGCCGAGGATGCCGGCCAGCAGGATCGTGCCCTGCAGGAACAGGGCCGGTCCGTCCACGGCGATGGCGCCCATGGCGGCGATGCCGGCTTTCGTCGTGCCGTAGCCGCGGGCCGCGAGGGCGACGACCGCGGCGAAGGACGCGGCGAGGGCGACGACGGAGAGGAACACCTGGGCGTGGTAGCGGGACTTGCGTGGCACGAAGGCCTCGACCAGGACTCCGATGATCGCCGCCCCGAGGACGATCAGGGTGGGCGACAGCTGCCCGTATTCGATCTTCGGCGCGTCGATCTTGGTGATCGGGTCGGCCGCGGTTGTCCACAGGCTGTGGACGGCTGATGCGCTCACTTGGCCGCCTCCACCTCGGGCTGGGGGTCCTTCTTCTGGACGTCGGACATGGTGTGCTCGACCGCCGGGTTGACGATGTCGGTGAGCGGCTTCGGGTAGACGCCCAGGAAGATCAGCAGAACGATCAGCGGGGCGACCACCACGAGTTCCCGCGCCCTCAGGTCGGGCATCCCCTCGACCTCGGCCTTCACCGGGCCGGTCATCGTCCGCTGGTAGAGGACGAGGACGTAGAGCGCGGCGAGGACGATGCCGACGGTGGCGACGATGCCGACCACCGGGTAGCGCGCGAAGGTGCCGACCAGGACCAGGAACTCACTGACGAACGGGGCGAGTCCGGGCAGCGACAGGGTCGCGAGGCCGCCGATCAGGAAGGTGCCGGCGAGCACCGGGGCGACCTTCTGCACGCCGCCGTAGTCGGCGATGAGCCGGGACCCTCGCCGGGAGATCAGGAAGCCCGCCACCAGCATGAGCGCGGCGGTCGAGATGCCGTGGTTGACCATGTAGAGCGTCGCGCCCGACTGGCCCTGGCTGGTCATCGCGAAGATGCCCAGGACGATGAACCCGAAGTGCGAGATCGACGCGTACGCCACCAGCCGCTTGATGTCCCGCTGGCCGACCGCGAGCAGCGCCCCGTAGATGATGCTGATCAGCGCGAGGACCAGGATCACGGGGGTCGCCCACTCGCTGGCCTCGGGGAACAGTCCGAGGCAGAAGCGGAGCATCGCGAAGGTGCCGACCTTGTCGACGACGGCCGTGATGAGGACGGCGACCGGGGCCGTGGACTCCTGCATGGCGTTGGGCAGCCAGGTGTGCAGGGGCCACAGCGGGGCCTTCACCGCGAAGGCGAAGAAGAAGCCGAGGAACAGCCACCGCTCGGTGTTGGTGGCCATCTCCAGCGTGCCGTTGGCGCGGGCCTCGGCGATCTCGGGGAGCGAGAAGTTCCCGGCGACCACGTACAGGCCGATCACCGCGGCCAGCATGATCAGACCGCCGACCAGGTTGTAGAGGAGGAACTTCACCGCGGCGTACGACCGCTGGGTGGCCGCCGTCTCCTCGCCGTGCTCGTGGGCACGGTCGCCGAAGCCGCCGATGAGGAAGTACATCGGGATGAGCATGGCTTCGAAGAAGATGTAGAAGAGGAAGACGTCGGTGGCCTCGAAGGAGATGATCACCATCGCCTCGACGGCCAGGATCAGGGCGAAGAAGCCCTGGGTCGGCCGCCACCTCTTGCTGCCCGTCTCCAGCGGGTCGGCGTCGTGCCAGCCCGCGAGGATGATGAACGGGATCAGCAGGGCCGTGAGCGCGATCAGCGCCACCGCGATGCCGTCGACGCCCAGTTCGTAGCGCACCCCGAAGTCAGCGATCCAGGCGCGGGACTCGGTGAGCTGGTAGCGGTCGCCGCCCGGATCGAAGCGGAACGCGATGATCGCGGCGAGCACGAGCGTGCCCAGCGAGACGGTCAGCGCCAGCAGTTTCGCGGCGTTGCGCCGCTGGGCCGGGACGGCGGCCGTGGCGATCGCCCCGAGGGCCGGGAGCGCCGCCGTCGCTGTCAGCAGAGGAAAGGACATCGGTATCAGACCGCCCTCATCAGCAGGGTCGCGGCGATGAGGATCGCAGCACCGCCGAACATCGAGACCGCGTACGACCGGGCATAGCCGTTCTGGATCCGGCGCAGCCGCCCGGAGAGGCCGCCCATCGAGGCCGCCGTGCCGTTGACGACACCGTCGACCAGGGTGTGGTCGACGTAGACGAGGGAGCGCGTGAGGTGCTCTCCGCCGCGGACGAGGACGACGTGGTTGAAGTCGTCCTGGTAGAGGTCGCGCCGGGCGGCCCGGGTGAGGAGCGATCCGCGCGGGGCGACGACGGGGACGGGCTTGCGCCCGTACTGGAGCCACGCGAGGCCGACGCCGATGATCATCACGGCGACCGTGGCCGTGGTGACCGCGGCGGCGCCGATCGGCGGGTTTCCGTGCTTGTGGCCGGTGACGGGCTCCAGCCAGTGGAGGAACCGGTCGCCGATGCTGAAGTACGCGCCGCCGAAGACCGATCCGACGGCCAGGACGATCATGGGGATCGTCATGACCTTGGGCGACTCGTGCGGGTGCGGCTCGTGGCCGTGCTCGTCGGGCTGCCAGCGCTTCTCGCCGAAGAAGGTCATCAGCATCACGCGCGTCATGTAGAACGCGGTGATGGCCGCGCCGAGCAGGGCCACGCCGCCGAGGATCCAGCCCTCGGTGCCGCCCTTGGCGAACGCCGCCTCGATGATCTTGTCCTTGGAGAAGAACCCGGACAGGCCGGGGAAGCCGATGATCGCGAGATAGCCGAGGCCGAACGTGATGAACGTGATCGGCATGTACGTGCGGAGGCCGCCGTACTTGCGCATGTCGACCTCGTCGTTCATGCCGTGCATGACCGAGCCGGCGCCGAGGAAGAGCCCGGCCTTGAAGAAGCCGTGCGTCACCAGGTGCATGATCGCGAAGACGTAGCCGATGGGACCGAGGCCCGCGGCGAGCACCATGTAGCCGATCTGCGACATCGTCGAGCCGGCGAGCGCCTTCTTGATGTCGTCCTTCGCGCAACCGACGATCGCACCGAAGAGGAGCGTGACCGCGCCGACGACGGTGGTGACGAGCTGCGCGTCCGGGGCGCCGTCGAAGATGTTCGCGGAGCGGACGATCAGGTAGACACCGGCGGTGACCATGGTCGCGGCGTGGATGAGGGCCGAGACCGGGGTCGGGCCCTCCATCGCGTCCCCGAGCCAGGACTGCAGCGGCACCTGGGCGGACTTGCCGCAGGCGGCCAGCAGCAGCATCAGCGCGATGGCGGTGAGCTTGCCCTCGCTCGTCTCACCGGTGGCCGCCAGGACCGGCCCGAAGGCGAAGGTCCCGAAGGTGGTGAACATCAGCATGATGGCGATGGACAGGCCCACGTCACCGACGCGGTTGACCAGGAACGCCTTCTTCGCGGCGGTCGCGGCGCTGGGCTTGTGCTGCCAGAAGCCGATCAGCAGGTACGAGGCGAGGCCGACGCCCTCCCAGCCGACGTACAGCAGCAGGTAGTTGTCGGCGAGGACCAGCAGCAGCATCGCCGCGAGGAACAGGTTCAGATAGCCGAAGAAACGGCGGCGGCGCTCGTCGTGCTCCATGTACCCGATGGAGTACACGTGGATGAGCGAGCCGACTCCGGTGATCAGCAGGACGAACGTCATCGACAGCTGGTCGAGCTGGAAGGCGACGTCCGCCTGGAAGCCCTCGACGGGGATCCAGCTGAACAGGAACTGGCCCATCTCCCGGTGTTCGGCCTCCTTGCCGAGCATGTCGGCGAAGAGGACGACCCCGAGGACGAAGGAGGCGGCGGCCAGCGCCGTACCGATCCAGTGGCCGACGGCGTCGAGCCGCCGGCCGCCGCACAGCAGGACGGCGGCTCCGAGCAGGGGCGCCGCGATCAGCAGCGCAATCAGGTTCTCCACGATTCTTCCGACCCCTTACAGCTTCATCAGGCTGGCGTCGTCGACCGAGGCCGAGTGGCGGGACCGGAACAGCGACACGATGATCGCGAGTCCGACCACGACCTCCGCGGCGGCGACGACCATCGTGAAGAAGGCGATGATCTGGCCGTCGAGATTGCCGTGCATCCGGGAGAAGGCGACCAGGGTGAGGTTGCAGGCGTTGAGCATCAGCTCCACGCACATGAACACCACGATCGCGTTCCGCCTGATCAGGACGCCGGTGGCGCCGATCGTGAACAGCAGGGCGGCGAGATACAGGTAGTTGACGGGATTCACTTCGATGCCTCCCCGCTCTTGCCGCCGTTTCCGCCGGACGTGCGCTCCAGGCGGTCCTCGGCGCGCTGCTCCAGGGCCTTGAGGTCGTTCAGCGCCTCGGTCGACACGTCCCGGACCTGGCCCCGGTCCCGCAGGGTCTTGGCCACGCTCAGCTCGGACGGGGTGCCGTCGGGCAGCAGACCCGGGATGTCGACCGCGTTGTGCCGGGCGTAGACGCCCGGGGCCGGCAGCGGCGGGAGGTGCTTGCCCTCGCGTACGCGCTCCTCGGCCAGCTCGCGCTGGGTCTTGGCGCGCTCGGTGCGCTCACGATGGGTGAGGACCATGGCGCCCACCGCGGCCGTGATCAGCAGGGCGCCGGTCAGTTCGAAGGCGAACACGTAGTCGGTGAAGATCAGGGCCGCGAGGCCCTCCACGTTGCCGCCGGCGTTCGCCGTGCCGAGGCCGTTGAACTCCGTCAGGGAGGCGTTGCCGATGCCCGCGATCAGCAGGATGCCGAAGCCGGCGCCGCACAGGAGGGCCAGCCAGCGCTGGCCCTTGATGGTCTCCTTCAGGGAGTCCGCCGCGGTGACACCGACGAGCATCACCACGAAGAGGAACAGCATCATGATCGCGCCGGTGTAGACGACGATCTGCACGATGCCCAGGAAGTAGGCGCCGTTGGCGAGGTAGAACACCGCCAGGATGATCATGGTGCCGGCGAGGCAGAGCGCGCTGTGCACGGCCCTCTTCATGAAGACGGTGCACAGGGCGCCGATCACGGCGACCGTGCCGAGCACCCAGAACTGGACGGCCTCGCCGGTGGAGGTCGTGTAGGCGGCGAGTTGCTCCGTCATCGGCCGACCGCCTTGTGCGACGCCGGCTCGTCCTCACCGAAGGTGGACGCGGCCTCCTGGGGCTTCTCCCCCTTGGACACGGCCGTCTGCCGCACCGTGCCGGGCGCGGCCTCGGTGACCAGACCCCGGTAGTAGTCCTGCTCATCGGTGCCCGGGAAGATCGAGTGGGGCGAGTCGACCATGCCCTCCTCCAGCCCGGCGAGCAGCTGCTCCTTGGTGTAGATGAGGTTGGCGCGACTGCTGTCCGCCAGCTCGAACTCGTTCGTCATCGTGAGCGCGCGGGTGGGGCACGCCTCGATGCACAGGCCGCACAGGATGCAGCGGGCGTAGTTGATCTGGTAGACGGCGCCGTACCGCTCGCCCGGCGAGTAGCGCTCCTCGTCGGTGTTGTCGGCGCCCTCCACGTAGATGGCGTCGGCGGGGCACGCCCAGGCGCACAGCTCGCAGCCGACGCACTTCTCCAGGCCGTCCGGATGGCGGTTGAGCTGGTGCCGGCCGTGGAACCGCGGGGCCGTGGTCTTCTGCTGCTCCGGATACTGCTCGGTCAGCCGCTTCTTGAACATGGCCTTGAAGGTCACGCCGAAGCCGGCGACGGGGTTCTGGAAACCCTGCTTGTTCTCTTTCGGCTCCTCAGCCATCGGACGCCTCCCTCCCATTCGAAGATCCGTCACTGTCAGTATCGGACCCGCCACTGACAATCAGCTCCCGCTCCCGGCGCGGACGCCTGCGCGGCACCGGCGGGAGGGTCTGTCCGGGCAGGGGCGGTACGGGGAAGCCGCCGGCCATCGGGTCGAAGGCGGCCGGTTCGGCGGGCTGGTCCCGGGCCTCGCGCCGGTCGCGGAACATGTCGGCGACGACGGAGAGGAGGAACAGCACGATGACGGCACCGGCGACGTACAGGGCGATCTCGGCGAAGTCGTAGTTCTCGTTGCGCAGGGTCCGTACGGTCGCGACGAGCATCAGCCACACCACGGAGACCGGCAGGAGGACCTTCCAGCCGAGCTTCATCAGCTGGTCGTAGCGGACGCGCGGGAGGGTGCCGCGCAGCCAGATGAAGAAGAACAGCAGCAGCTGCACCTTCACCACGAACCAGAGCATCGGCCACCAGCCGTGGTTGGCGCCCTCCCAGAAGGTGCTGATGGGCCAGGGGGCCCGCCAGCCGCCGAGGAAGAGCGTCACCGACACGGCGGAGACGGTCACCATGTTGACGTACTCGGCGAGCATGAACATCGCGAACTTGATCGACGAGTACTCGGTGTTGAAGCCGCCGACCAGGTCGCCCTCGGACTCCGGCATGTCGAAGGGGGCGCGGTTGGTCTCACCGACCATGGTCACGATGTAGATCAGGAACGAGACCGGCAGCAGCACGATGTACCAGCGGTCCTGCTGCGCCTCCACGATCGCCGAGGTCGACATCGACCCCGAGTAGAGGAAGACGGAGGCGAACGCGGCGCCCATGGCGATCTCGTACGAGATCATCTGGGCGGCGGACCGCAGGCCGCCGAGCAGCGGGTAGGTGGAGCCGGAGCTCCAGCCCGCCAGGACGATGCCGTAGATGCCGACCGAGGCCACGGCGAGGATGTAGAGCATCGCGATCGGCAGGTCGGTGAGCTGCATCGTGGTGCGCTGGCCGAAGATCGAGATCTCGTTGCCGGCCGGACCGAAGGGGATCACCGCGATCGCCATGAAGGCCGGGATGGCCGCGACGATCGGCGCGAGGACGTAGACGACCTTGTCCGCGCGTTTGACGATGACGTCTTCCTTCAGCATCAGCTTGATGCCGTCGGCGAGGGACTGGAGCATGCCCCAGGGGCCGTGCCGGTTGGGGCCGATGCGCAGCTGCATCCAGGCGACGACCTTGCGCTCCCACACGATGGAGAACAGCACGGTCACCATCAGGAAGGCGAAGCAGAAGACCGCCTTGACGACGACCAGCCACCAGGGGTCGCGGCCGAACATCGAGAGGTCCTCTGCGGCGAGGTAGTACGCGCTCATGCCTCCACCTCCTCGGGGGCCTCGGCGGCGAGCGTCGCGGGGCCGATACGGACGAGTGCGCCGGGCTGTGCCCCGGTGTCGGAGGCGACGCCCGAGCCGGTGGAGTTCAGCGGCAGCCAGACCACGCGGTCGGGCATCTCGGTGATCCGCAGCGGCAGTTCGACGACCCCGGCGGGGCCGCTCACCGCGAGGACGTCGCCGTTCTTGACGCCGGCCTCGGCGGCCGTGGCGGCGGACACGCGCGCGTGGGCGGCGTGCCGGGTACCGGCGAGGGCCTCGTCGCCGTCCTGGAGGCGGCCCTGGTCGAGCAGCAGCCGGTGCCCGGCGAGGACGGCCTCTCCGGCGGCCGGGCGCGGCAGTCCGGCGGCGACCTCCACGGGCTCGTTGGCCCGCGCGCCGTCCCATCCGCCGAGGCGCTCCAGCTCCGCGCGCGTGGTGCGCAGATCGGGCAGCCCCAGGTGGACGTCCATGGCGTCGGCCAGCATCTGCAGGACCCGTCCGTCGGTGGGTGCCACCGGGCGGGTCATCTGGTCGGGCTTCAGCGCGGCCTCGAACATCCGCGCGCGGCCCTCCCAGTTGAGGAAGGTGCCCGCCTTCTCGGCGACGGCGGCGACCGGCAGGACGACGTCCGCCCGGTCGGTGACCTCGCTGGGCCGCAGTTCCAGCGACACCAGGAAGCCCACCGCGGTGAGTGCCTCACGCGCGCGCGGCGGATCGGGCAGGTCGGCGACCTCCACACCCGCCACGACCAGGGCCCCGAGTTCGCCGGTGGCGGCGGCCTCCAGGATCTGCCCGGTGTCGCGGCCGTAGCGCGTGGGGAGTTCGGCGACGCCCCAGGCGGAGGCGACCTCCGCGCGGGCGCGCGGGTCGGTCGCCGGGCGTCCGCCCGGCAGCGCCGACGGCAGCGCGCCCGCCTCGACGGCGGCCCGCTCCCCGGCGCGGCGCGGGATCCACGCGAGCTTCGCGCCGGTCAGGGACGCGGCCCGTACGGCGGCGGTGAGCCCGCCCGCCACGGCCGCGAACCGCTCCCCGACGACGATCACGGCGCCCTCGGTGCGCAGCGCCTCGGCGGCCCTGGTGCCGTCCTCGTCCAGTCCGAAGCCGCTCGCGAGGGCGTCCAGCCACTCGGTCTCGGTGCCGGGCGCGGCGGGCAGCAGCGTGCCGCCGGCCTTCGCGAGGCCCCGGGTGGAGTGCGTGGCCAGCGAGAACACCCGCTGCTTGTGCTTACGCCAGGCCTTGCGCAGCCTCAGGAAGACGCCGGGCGCCTCCTCCTCCGCCTCGAACCCGACCAGCAGCACGGCGGGCGCGTTCTCCAGGGAGGCGTACGTGACGCCCGTACCGTCGAGGTCACGGCCGCGGCCGGCGACGCGGGCGGCCAGGAAGTCGGCCTCCTCGCCGCTGTGCGCACGCGCGCGGAAGTCGATGTCGTTGGTGTCGAGGGCCACGCGCGCGAACTTGCTGTACGCGTAGGCGTCCTCGACGGTGAGCCGGCCGCCGGTGAGGACACCGGCCCGGCCGCGCGCGGCGAGGAGTCCGCGGGCGGCGGCCTCCAGGGCCTCCGGCCAGGACGCCGGTTCCAGGACGCCCTCGGCGTTGCGGACGAGGGGGGTCGTGAGCCGGTCCGGGCGCTGCGCGTAGCGGAACGCGAACCGTCCCTTGTCGCAGATCCACTCCTCGTTGACCTGGGGGTCGTTGGCCGCGAGGCGCCGCATGACCTTGCCGCGCCGGTGGTCGGTGCGGGTCGCGCAGCCACCGGAGCAGTGCTCGCAGATCGACGGGGAGGAGACGAGGTCGAAGGGGCGCGAGCGGAATCGGTACGCCGCCGAGGTCAGCGCACCGACGGGGCAGATCTGGATGGTGTTGCCGGAGAAGTACGACTCGAACGGGTCGCCCTCTCCGGTGCCGACCTGCTGGAGCGCGCCCCGCTCGACCAGTTCGATCATCGGGTCGCCGGCGACCTGGTTGGAGAAGCGGGTGCAGCGGGCGCACAGCACGCACCGCTCACGGTCGAGCAGTACCTGGGTGGAGATCGGTACGGGCTTCTCGTAGGTGCGCTTGCGGCCCTCGAAGCGGGACTCGGAGTGGCCGTGCGACATGGCCTGGTTCTGCAGGGGGCACTCGCCGCCCTTGTCGCAGACCGGGCAGTCCAGCGGGTGGTTGATGAGCAGGAGCTCCATCACCCCCTTCTGGGCCTTCTCCGCGACCGGGGAGGTGAGGTGGGTCTTGACGACCATCCCGTCCGTACAGGTGATCGTGCAGGACGCCATGGGCTTGCGCTGGCCCTCGACCTCGACGATGCACTGGCGGCAGGCGCCGACCGGGTCCAGGAGGGGGTGGTCGCAGAAGCGGGGGATCTCGACGCCGAGTTGTTCGGCGGCCCGGATGACCAGAGTGCCCTTGGGCACGCTGATGTCCATGCCGTCGATCTTGAGCGAGACGAGATCCTCCGGCGGGACCGCCGCGTCGCCTCCGCCGGAGGGAGCGCTGGTGGTCACAGTCATGCGTTCACCTCCGCGTGCTTGTCCTTGTCGGCCCAGACGGTCGACTTGGCCGGGTCGAAGGGGCAGCCCCGGCCCGTGATGTGGTCCTCGTACTCCGCGCGGAAGTACTTGAGGGAGGAGAAGATCGGCGAGGCGGCGCCGTCGCCGAGGGCGCAGAACGACTTGCCGTTGATGTTGTCGGCGATGTCGTTCAGCTTGTCGAGGTCGCTCATGACGCCCTTGCCGGCCTCGATGTCACGCAGCAACTGCACGAGCCAGTAGGTGCCCTCGCGGCAGGGGGTGCACTTGCCGCAGGACTCGTGGGCGTAGAACTCGGTCCAGCGGGTGACGGCCCGTACGACGCAGGTCGTCTCGTCGAAGCACTGGAGTGCCTTGGTGCCGAGCATGGAACCCGCGGCGCCCACTCCCTCGTAGTCGAGAGGGACGTCGAGGTGCTCGTCGGTGAACATCGGGGTCGAGGAGCCGCCCGGTGTCCAGAACTTGAGGCGGTGCCCGGGGCGCATTCCGCCGCTCATCTCCAGCAGCTGGCGCAGCGTGATGCCGAGCGGTGCCTCGTACTGGCCGGGGCTCACGACGTGGCCGCTGAGCGAGTAGAGCGTGAAGCCGGGGGACTTCTCGCTGCCCATCGACCGGAACCATTCCTTGCCCTTGTGCAGGATGGCGGGAACCGACGCGATGGACTCGACGTTGTTCACGACAGTGGGGCACGCGTAGAGGCCCTCGACAGCGGGGAAGGGAGGACGCAGTCGCGGCTGACCACGGCGGCCTTCGAGCGAGTCGAGCAGCGCGGTCTCCTCACCGCAGATGTACGCGCCCGCGCCCGCGTGCACGGTGATGTCGAGGTCGAGTCCGCTGCCCAGGATGTTCTCGCCGAGGAAGCCGGCCTCGTAGGCCTCACGGACGGCCTCGTGCAACCGCCGCAGGACGGGGACGACTTCACCCCGCAGGTAGATGAAGGCGTGCGAGGAACGGATGGCGTAGCACGCGATGATCATGCCTTCGACGAGGCTGTGCGGGTTCGCGAAGAGGAGCGGAATGTCCTTGCACGTTCCGGGTTCCGATTCGTCGGCGTTGACCACCAGATAGTGCGGCTTGCCGTCCCCCTGGGGGATGAACTGCCACTTCATTCCGGTCGGGAATCCCGCGCCGCCCCGGCCGCGCAGCCCGGACTCCTTGACGTACGCGATGACCTCGTCCGGTGACATGGCCAGCGCCTTGCGCAGTCCCTCGTAGCCCTCGTGCCGTCGGTAGACGTCGAGCGACCACGCCCTGTCCTCGTCCCAGAAGGCCGACAGCACGGGTGCGAGCAGTTTGTCCGGGCTGGTGCCCTTGATCTCGGGTGCCAACGTCATCACTCCCCCTCCTCGGCTGCCGGACCGGCCGGGTGGGCGGGGTCCGAGGCCGACGTGTCCTGCGGCGCGTCGTGCGAACTGAGGTGCTCGGTGGGTGACGGCTCGTGCACCGTGTCGCGCGGCTCGTCGTGCGGACCGCCGTCCCGTGGGTGGACCACGCGCGCGGGTCCGGTCTCTCCCCGGGCCAGCCGGAGGCCGACCAGCGAGGCGGGACCGGCGCCGCCGCTCGCCTCGACGGCCCCGGGCCGCTGGTCGGGGAACCCGGCGAGGATCCGCGCGGTCTCCTTGAAGGTGCACAGCGGCGCCCCGCGTGTGGGCGCGACCTCGGCTCGCTCGCGCAGGTCGTCGACGAGGCGCTTGGCGCTGTCGACGGTCTGGTTGTCGAAGAACTCCCAGTTGACCATCACGACCGGCGCGAAGTCGCAGGCCGCGTTGCACTCGATGTGCTCCAGCGTGACCTTGCCGTCGTCGGTGGTCTCGCCGTTGCCGACGCCCAGGTGGTCCTGCAGCGCCTCGAAGATCGCGTCGCCGCCCATCACCGCGCACAGGGTGTTGGTGCAGACGCCCACCTGGTAGTCGCCGGAGGGCTTGCGCCGGTACATGGAGTAGAAGGTGGCCACCGCGGTGACCTCGGCCGTGGTCAGGCCGAGCACGTCGGCGCAGAACCGCATGCCGGTGCGGGTGACATGACCCTCCTCCGCCTGCATGAGATGCAGCAGCGGCAGCAGGGCGGACCGGGAGTCCGGGTAGCGGGCGACGACCTCGGCGGCGTCGCGTTCCAGCCGGGCTCGAACGTCGTCCGGGAAGTCGGGCGCGGGCAGCTGGGGCATGCCCAGGCTGACGCCCTCGGGGGTGGTGGTCACCGGTCGACGCCTCCCATCACGGGGTCGATGGACGCGACGGCGACGATGACGTCGGCGACCTGGCCGCCCTCGCACATCGCCGCCATGGCCTGCAGGTTGGTGAAGGACGGGTCCCGGAAGTGGACCCGGAAGGGGCGGGTGCCTCCGTCGGAGACGACGTGCACCCCGAGTTCGCCCTTGGGCGACTCGACCGCCGCGTACGCCTGTCCCGGCGGGACGCGGAAGCCCTCGGTCACCAGCTTGAAGTGGTGGATCAGGGCCTCCATGGAGGTGCCCATGATCTTCTTGATGTGGTCCAGGGAGTTGCCGAGTCCGTCCGGTCCGAGCGCGAGCTGGGCGGGCCAGGCGATCTTCTTGTCACCGACCATGACCGGGCCGGGCTGTAGCCGGTCCAGGCACTGCTCGACGATCCTGAGGGACTGGCGCATCTCTTCGAGCCGGATCAGGAAACGGCCGTAGGAGTCGCAGGTGTCGGCGGTCGGGACGTCGAAGTCGTAGGTCTCGTATCCGCAGTACGGCTGCGCCTTGCGCAGGTCGTGCGGGAGGCCGGCGGAGCGCAGGATCGGGCCGGTGGCGCCGAGGGCCATGCAGCCGGACAGGTCGAGGTGGCCGACGTCCTGCATACGGGCCTTGAAGATGGGGTTCCCGGTGGCGAGCTTGTCGTACTCGGGGAGGTTCTTCTCCATCTTCTTCACGAACTCGCGGATCTGGTCCACCGCGCCGGGCGGCAGGTCCTGGGCGAGTCCGCCCGGCCGGATGTACGCGTGGTTCATGCGCAGGCCGGTGATCAGCTCGTAGATGTCGAGAATGAGTTCACGATCACGGAATCCGTAGATCATGATCGTGGTCGCGCCCAGCTCCATGCCGCCGGTGGCGATGCACACCAGGTGGGAGGAGAGCCGGTTCAGCTCCATCAGGAGCACGCGGATGATCGTGGCGCGGTCGGGGATCTCGTCCTCGATGCCGAGGAGCTTCTCCACGGCGAGGCAGTACGCCGTCTCGTTGAAGAACGGCGTCAGGTAGTCCATGCGCGTCACGAACGTGGTGCCCTGGGTCCACGTGCGGTATTCGAGGTTCTTCTCGATGCCGGTGTGGAGGTAGCCGATGCCGCAGCGGGCCTCGGTGACGGTCTCGCCGTCGATCTCCAGGATGAGCCGGAGCACACCGTGGGTGGACGGGTGCTGGGGGCCCATGTTGACGATGATGCGTTCGTCGTCGGACCGGGCGGCGGTCTCGGCGACCTCGTCCCAGTCACCGCCGGTGACCGTGTAGACGGTGCCCTCGGTGGTCTCGCGCGCCGAGGCGGCGGACTCGGCAGATGCGTGCTGCGTGCTCATGAGTACGACCTCCGCTGGTCCGGAGCCGGGATCTGGGCGCCCTTGTACTCGACGGGGATGCCGCCGAGGGGATAGTCCTTGCGCTGCGGGAAGCCCTGCCAGTCGTCCGGCATCATGATCCGCGTCAGTGCGGGGTGGCCGTCGAAGACGATGCCGAAGAAGTCGTACGCCTCGCGCTCGTGCCAGTCGTTGGTCGGGTAGACCGGGACGAGCGACGGGATGTGCGGGTCGGCGTCGGGGGCCGAGACCTCCAGGCGGATCAGCCGGTTGTGGGTGATCGAGCGCAGGTGGTAGACGGCGTGCAGCTCGCGGCCCTTGTCGCCGGGGTAGTGGACGCCCAAGACGCCGGTGCACAGCTCGAAGCGCAGGGCCGGGTCGTCGCGCAGGGTCCGGGCGACGCGCGGCAGGTGCTCGCGCTCGATGTGGAAGGTGATCTCGCCGCGGTCGACGACCGTTTTGTCGATCACGTTCTCGGGGACGAGGCCCTGTTCCTCCAGGGCGCCCTCCAGCTCGTCGGCGACCTCGTCGAACCAGCCGCCGTAGGGGCGGCCGGCCGCGCCGGGGAGACGGACGGAGCGGACCAGGCCGCCGTAGCCGGAGGTGTCGCCGCCGTTGTTCGCGCCGAACATGCCGCGCTGGACGCGGATCTCCTCACCGCCGTCGCCGCGCTGGCCGGGGAGGTTGGAGGCGGCGAGGTCCTTCTCGGGGTTCACCCCGTTCGAGCCGCCCGCATCCGGTCCGCCGGCACCGTTCTTGCCGTTCGCGTCGCTCATCGCAGCAGCCCCTTCATCTCGATGAGGGGGAGCGCCTTGAGTGCCGCTTCCTCCGCCTCGCGGGCCGCGTCCTCGGCGTTCACGCCCAGCTTGGACGTCTGGATCTTCTGGTGGAGCTTGAGGATCGCGTCCATCAGCATCTCCGGCCGCGGCGGGCAGCCGGGCAGGTAGATGTCGACGGGGACGATGTGGTCGACGCCCTGGACGATCGCGTAGTTGTTGAACATGCCGCCCGACGACGCGCAGACCCCCATGGAGATCACCCACTTGGGATTGGGCATCTGGTCGTAGACCTGCCGCAGCACCGGCGCCATCTTCTGGCTGACCCGGCCGGCCACGATCATCAGGTCCGCCTGGCGCGGCGACCCCCGGAACACCTCCATTCCGAAGCGCGCCAGGTCGTAGCGTCCCGCGCCCGTGGTCATCATCTCGATGGCGCAACAGGCGAGGCCGAAGGTGGCGGGGAAGACGGATGCCTTGCGTACCCAGCCCGCGGCCTGCTCGACGGTGGTCAGCAGGAAACCGCTCGGCAGTTTTTCTTCGAGTCCCATGGTCTTAAAGGCCCCTCAGTCCCATTCCAGGCCGCCGCGGCGCCAGACGTACGCGTAGGCGACGAAGACGGTGAGCACGAAGAGCAGCATCTCCACGAGCCCGAAAACACCCAGGGCGTCGAAGGTGACGGCCCAGGGGTAGAGGAAGACGATCTCGATGTCGAAGACGATGAAGAGCATCGCCGTCAGGTAGTACTTGATGGGGAAACGCCCTCCGCCGGCCGGCGTGGGGGTGGGCTCGATCCCGCACTCGTAAGCCTCGAGCTTGGCCCGGTTGTAGCGCTTCGGGCCGATCAGCGAGGCCATGATCACGGAGAAGATCGCAAAGCCTGCCCCGAGGGCTCCCAGTACGAGGATGGGCGCATAGGCGTTCACCGCTCCTCGCTCCTCTCAGTCGGCACTGACTGCTGGCGGATTGCGTCGGTCCTGATCACCGGCCCCACCGGTCCCACGAACTCCGCCCGTCCCGACGAAGATCGCGAACATGTGAAGCAGGTCACAAGCCCAACTGCCCCGCATCCTATGCCTGCCGGTCTGTGATCTGCGACACGGGGTGCGGCACCGAGTTTGTGATCTCCACCACCTGACGAACGATCATGATGTCGGACGCAGGTCGATCTTCATACCGGAAGCGCCAGACTGATCACCAGAAGTGACATTTTCGTTCGTTACCGCTGGTCACGCGGGGCGTCTCCATATCAAGAGATTTCCGCTGCATGCAAATTGGTGTTGGACGAGGCCGCTTGGTAGTGCGCGACGTTCACGCCCGGGAGGGAGTCCGGCGACGGATGTGGACGTGTGCACGCGTTCACGAGCGCCCGGGAGCGAGCCCTCCCGCGCGGGACGTCGCGTGGACGGGTGGCCGTTCTGTGACCTGTGTCACATGCAAGTGAGATCGAATCAACCAGCCTTGGCCACTCGCTGCGATCGATGGTAAGCGCAGGGCAATTCGGACGTATTCACGAAAGCGCATGATCACAGGCACAGTGGACCGTGTCCGCTATGCCCGTTACGGCGTCAATAAAGAGTGACGCACAGGGAATTTGGGGCCTCCGTTGAACAACTGTGGCGCAGCACACGTTTCTTGAAGGTATGGAGGAGTCGCTGGTACCGCTTGTACCCATGTCCCACACCGCTCACATACGCAGCCACCGGAAACCGCGCCGCAACGCGTCCTCGATCGCGATGCGCGCCGGAGTCGCCGGTGGCGTTCTCAGCACCGTGGCAGTGGCCGGCGCGTCCACGTCGGCTTTCGCGGCGGAGCCGGTGACGCAGACGCTCGAACTGCCCACCCTCACGGCCGACCTGGCCACGCAGGCCGCGCAGTCCGCGGACGCCACGCAGGCGATGGCGGCCGACTACCAGCTGCAGGCCGAGCGTGACACGGCCGCCGAACAGGCCGCCAAGCAGGCCGAGAAGGACCTGGTCAAGGCGAAGAAGGAAGAGGCCCGCAAGAAGGCCGCCGCCGAGGCCGAGCGCAAGGCCGAGGCCGAGCGTGCCGCGCGCGACAGCGAGCGGACCACCCTGACGACCAACTCGTCGACCACCACCACGACGACGACGGCGCCCGCCAGTGGCAGCGTCGGCACGGTCATCGCCTTCCTCAAGGCACAGCTCGGCGACGCCTACGTGATGGGCGCCACCGGCCCCAACGCGTGGGACTGCTCCTCGCTGGTACAGGCCGCCTTCAAGCAGGTCGGCGTGGACCTCCCCCGGGTCTCGCAGGACCAGTCGATGCAGGGCACCGAGGTCTCGCTGTCCAACCTTCAGGTCGGCGACATCCTGTACTGGGGCGCCAAGGGCTCCGCGTACCACGTGGGTGTCTACGTCGGGAACGGCCAGTACCTCGACGCGGCGAACCCCTCCAAGGGCGTCGTCATCCAGGACCTGTCCGGCTACCCCGCGACGGGCGCGGTGCGCGTGCTCTGAGGCCTCGCCTCCGCGCGGTCGCCCAGACGCTTTTTTCGAGAGGGCCGCTCTCCCCGAGGGGAAGCGGCCCTCCGGGCTGCCCTCAGGAAGGCCACAGAGGCCCCACAGAGCCGCTGTCACCCCATGCCGAGGGTCGCGGGCGGGCCCGGCCGCCGAACGGCCCCGTCGTCACGTCTGACGGGTTCCCGCGTCCGGGGCCGGTACACCTCGCGTGTCGCGCGGCAGGGGACGCCCGCATCGTCCGGCTTCGGGCGGCGGGCGCCGAGGCGGCCGGTGCGGGGCGGCCGGTGCGGCCACCCCGCTCACGCACTGGGGTGCCACACCCCGGTCACGCCTTCGGGGCCACCTTGCTCAGGCCGTTGATGATGCGGTCCATCGCGTCGCCGCCGGTGGGGTCGGTGAGGTTGGCCAGCATCTTCAGGGTGAACTTCATCAGGAGCGGGTGGGTGAGGCCCCGCTGTGTCGCGAGCTTCATGATCTTCGGGTTGCCGATGAGCTTCACGAAGGCGCGGCCCATCGTGTAGTAGCCGCCGAAGGTGTCCTTGAGGACCTGCGGGTAGCGCTGCAGGGCGAGTTCTCGCTGCCCGGGGGTGGTGCGGGCGTGGGCCTGGACGATGACGTCGGCCGCGATCTGCCCGGACTCCATGGCGTAGGCGATGCCCTCGCCGTTGAACGGGTTCACCATGCCGCCGGCGTCGCCGACCAGCAACAGGCCCTTGGTGTAGTGGGGCTGGCGGTTGAAGGCCATCGGGAGGGCGGCGCCGCGGATGGGCCCGGTCATGTTGTCGGGGGTGTAGCCCCACTCCTCGGGCATGGAGGCGCACCAGGCCTTCAGGACGTCACGCCAGTCCAGCTCCTTGAAGGCCGCGGAGGTGTTGAGCACGCCCAGGCCGACGTTCGACGTGCCGTCACCCATGCCGAAGATCCAGCCGTAACCGGGCAGGAGACGGTCCTCGCCCGGCCCGCGCTTGTCCCACAGTTCCAGCCAGGACTCCAGGTAGTCGTCGCCGTGGCGCGGGGAGGTGAAGTACGTACGGACCGCGACGCCCATCGGACGGTCCTCGCGGCGGTGCAGGCCCATCGCGAGGGACAGACGAGTGGAGTTGCCGTCGGCCGCCACCACCAGCGGGGCGTGGAAGGTGACTTCCCGCTTCTCGTCGCCGAGCTTGGCGTGCACGCCGGTGATACGGCCCGTGCGGTCGTCGATGATCGGCGCGCCCACGTTGCAGCGCTCGTGCAGCCGGGCGCCCGCCTTCTGGGCCTGGCGGGCGAGCTGCTCGTCGAAGTCGTCGCGCTTGCGGACCAGTCCGTAGTTCGGATAGGCGGCGAGATCCGGCCAGTCGAGCTGGAGACGGACGCCGCCGCCGATGATCCGCAGACCCTTGTTGCGGAGCCAGCCGGCCTCCTCGGAGATGTCGATGCCCATCGACACCAGCTGCTTGGTGGCGCGCGGTGTGAGGCCGTCGCCGCAGACCTTCTCCCTCGGGAAGCTGGTCTTCTCCAGGAGCAGCACGTCCAGTCCGGCCTTCGCCAGGTAGTACGCGGTGGTGGAACCGGCTGGCCCGGCCCCGACGACGATCACATCGGCGGTGTGTTCGGTAAGGGGCTGGGGCTCGGTCACGACGGGTTCTCCCCAAGTAGTAGAGGGTGCGAAGCAAAGCCTGCGGGCCGCCCGCGGGCCGGACGGCCAGAAAACATGTGCCGACAGGCGTCGGACATGGGCAGTCTATTCAGCGGTACCGATCATCGGCTGAAGGGCTGCCCCTGTGACCAGAGCTCTGCCCGACGTACGGCTGCGCGTCCCCACCGACGAGGACGCCTTCGCCTGGCACCGGATCTTCGACGATCCCGACGTCATGGAGTTCCACGGCGGCCGGTCCGCCGAGCTGTCCGTCTACGAGGAGCTCACCGCGCGCCAGCGCCGCCACGACGCCGAACACGGGTTCTGCCTGTGGACGATGCTCGACGAGGAGGGCCGGGCCATCGGCTTCACCGGTGCCCAGCCCTGGCCCCGCGAGTGGGGTCCGACCGGCGAGATCGAGATCGGCTGGCGGCTCGCCCGGGACCACTGGGGCAAGGGGTATGTGACCGCCGCCGCCACACAGACCCTGGAACGGGTGCGGGAGGCGGGCGTGGGCAGCGTCGTCGCCATGGTCAACGCCCGCAACGAGCGGTCCATCGCGGTGGCCCGGCGGCTGGGTATGGAGCTGGCGGAGACGTACACGACACCGGTCTCGCGGCAGGAGGGCCACTGCTACCGGCTGGCGCTGTGAGGGGCCACCTGTTCCACCTGTTCCATCTGTTCGAGATTTCGCCAACTCGTCACCCAGAGTAGCGGTTTGCCGCAGATTGCCACGCAGTGCTTCCGGTCGGACCCGCTCGGCGGATACTCTGCCGGTACCGCTGGGGGTGAACATCTGTGCGCATAACACCCAAGTCATCCGAAGTGCGTGTGCCGCGGTTCGTCGGCCTGATGGCCGTGGACGCGCGCGAGACGGCCGAGGCGGACGGGCTGACCCTCGTCGCGCCCGACCGGCCCGACCTCCGACTCGCCGCCGTGGACCACGTCGTACGGCAGTACCCGCCGCCGGGCGTGAAGGTGCCGCGCGGGGCCGCGGTGACGGTGTGGTTCGAGTCGGGCGACGACGGCGGCGGTGTGCGGGAGCCGCGCCGCGGTGGACCGCCGCCGGGGTTGCGCAGGGCCTTGGACGAGCCGGGGGATCCGTTCCCGGTTCTCCGGTAGCCCGGCGAGGACCCGGGTCCGGGGCTGCCCCGCGCCTCGACGGCGCGGGTCGCCGCCACTTCCCTCCGGACCCTCCCTACTTCTGCCAGAGCAGGATCGCCGCCGCCCCTCCCCCGCCGATCACGAGGGCCGCGACGATCGTGACGATCCAGACCAGGGTCCGGCTGCGGGCGGCCGAGGCCCCGGGTGCCCCGGGTGCCCCGGGTGCGACGTGGTGGTGGCCGAGTTCGACGAGCGGGGGCTCGTACGACGCCGAGGCCGGCGCCGGCGCGGGCGCCGGGGCCGGGACGGACGGCTGCTGCTGCTGCGGGACCCCGTGGGCCGCCGGGCCGCCGCTCGGCATGGCGGGGATCGGCGCGGCGATGACCGCCGTGCGTGCCCCGGCCATCTGGACCAGATAGGGCGCGAGGAAGGCGGCACCGAAGATCCACAGGAGGCCGAAGAGCAGCGCCTCGGGGATGTCGAGGCCCACGTCCACCTGGCCCGCGGCCGAGAACTCGCTGCTGAAGTCGGACGTGGCGGAGCCGGACGCCTCCATGCCGAAGCCGCTGACACCGGCGAGGAGGAGGAAGAGTCCGAAGAAGACCCCGGCGGCGAGGAGTTGCTCGCCGCGCCCCGAGGAGCGGCGGGCCGCCAGAACCCCGAGGGTCAGGGCGCACACCGCACCGAGCGTCAACGCCCCCACGACCGCCCAGGAGTTGACGGCGTCGCCCAGTTCGGAGAGCCCGAACGACTCGCGCTCGTAGCCGCCGCCGTACGGGCCGGACTCGACGAGCCCGTAGTCACCGGACGAGTCGCCGCCGCCGAACGACGAGTCGCTGCCCTGACTCGTACGGCCCGCCTCGCCCTGGACGGACGCGCCCCAGCCGAGGCCGAGGAGGTGGACGGCGAGGTTGGGCAGGACGAGCAGCACGAGGAGGAGCGGGTTGAGTTCCTCGTCCCATTCGCCCTGCCACTCGTCGTTCGCCGCGAGGACGACGAACGCGACGAGCGAGCAGAGGACGAGGACGATCGCCATGGCCCGTACGGCCGTCCCGGTCGCCCGGAACAGGGCCCGGGGGCCGGGGCGGACGGCCAGCCAGGCGGCCAGGTCGTCGCGTTGCAGCAGACCGGCCGAGACGGCGGCGGTGAGCAGCAGGGCGCCGAGGGCCGCGCGCCAGACCGATGTCGAGACCTCGACGACCGCGATCTCGGGCTCTCCGAACAGCGCGAGCAGCAGCACGGCGACCGTCACCAGCAGCGTGACCCGCACGGCCGCTTCGAGCCCGGCGGTACGGCCGCCACCGGGCACCGCCGCGGGCACCCCGGCGTACGTGCCGCCGTGACCGCCGGCGTGGGTACCACCCGGCACGCCGCCGTACGCACCACCGCCGTACGCACCGCCGTACGCGCCACCGCCGTACGCGCCACCGCCGTACGCGCCCCGCGTCACCAGGCGGGTGCGGAGCAGCCGTACGCCGATGAAGAGGGCGCCGACGAAAAGGGCGGTCACCGTGAGCGGGACCAGGGTCACGGAGAGGGCGCCCTCGGCGGACCGGAACTCGCCGGAGTAGTCGCCGCCGCCGGACTCGGAGATCTCGAAGCCACCGCCGAGGCCCTGGAGGAGGCCGGCGAGGGCGAGGCCGAGACGGTCGCCGAAGCCGACGAAGTCCCCTTCGTCCTGGCCGCTCTGGCCGTACGACGGGATGGCCAGGGCCACGGCCGCGAGGAAGAGGAGTCCGACCGGCCAGAGGGCGGCCAGGGCCGCACCTGCCCAGTCACCCCGGAAGGCCCGGCCGAAGAAGGCGCCGACGGGTGAGGGACGGGCGGGGGCGGGGGCGTACTCGGGCGGGGGCGGCGGCGGGCCGGGGGGTGCGCCCGGCGGGCTCGACGGAACCGCCGGTGGGGCGGCCGGCGGAGCGGCCGGTGGCGCCGGAGTCGCCCCGGTTCCCGCGCCGGGCGCCGCCGCCGGGACCGGCGGGCGTTCCCGTCCGCACTTCATGCAGAAGCGCGCCTCGTCGGGGCCGGGTGTTCCGCAGTGCGGGCAGTAGGACGTCATGCAACGCTCCGTAATTCAGAGAACTCGTGCCGTGAGGTGACGTGCTCAGGGGTCGCACCGGTGAGTCGTGAGACATCACCGGCGCGTACCGACGTATCAACGGACGGTAGTTTCTGTTGACCGGTTCCCGTCAACCGGATTCCCTCGCGGGCATCCCTCGTGCGGGTGAACCAGGAGTGTCGCGGGTGTCCTCGCGCCCTACGGGAGGGCCTTGAACCCCCGGTGCAGCGCGACGATCCCGCCCGACAGGTTGCGCCACGCCACCTTGTCCCAGCCGGCCTTCCGGAGCCGCTCGGCGAGACCCGCCTGGTCGGGCCAGGCGCGGATGGACTCGGCGAGATAGACGTACGCGTCGGGGTTGGACGACATCGCGCGGGCCACCGGTGGCAGCGCGCGCATCAGGTACTCCGTGTAGACGGTGCGGAACGGCGTCCAGGTCGGGTGGGAGAACTCGCAGATCACGACGCGCCCGCCGGGCCTGGTCACCCGGTACAGCTCGCGCAGCGCGGTGTCGGTGTCCTGCACGTTGCGCAGGCCGAAGGAGATGGTCACCGCGTCGAAGGTGTCGTCCTTGAACGGCAGCCTCGTGGCGTCACCGGCGGTGAACGGCAGCCAGGAGGTGCGCTCCTTGCCGACCCGGAGCATGCCGAGGGAGAAGTCGCACGGCACGACGTACGCGCCGGTCCGCGCGAAGGGCAGGGACGAGGTGCCCGTGCCGGCGGCGAGGTCCAGGATCTTCTGGGCGGGGCGCGCGTCGACCGCCTGCGCGACCTCCTTGCGCCAGCGCCGGTCCTGTCCGAGGGACAGCACGTCGTTGGTCAGGTCGTACCGTTTCGCCACTCGGTCGAACATCGAGGCGACTTCGTGCGGCTGCTTGTCCAGGGATGCGCGGGTCACGGGCCCATTGTGGCAGTACGGGCCGCACACCCACGCGGCGCCCGGCCCGACACCGGCCACCCGGCGTCACGGCAGCAGTCCCGGTTTCCTCCCCGCCGCCACGTCCTCCACCCAGCCGCAGAGCAGCACGAAGGCGCCGATCAGCAGCCGGCCGACGCCGAACATGAACCACTGGCCGCGAGGATCAGGGCGATCTCGTGCCACAGGTAGAACACGGGGCCCTCTGGGGCGAGGTTTTCGTTGGCGGACTCGGATTGCATATCCCCGGACATTGGGCGGGCATTGTTCGGGGAATTCCCGGCTTCTCTGGCGAAAGGCCCATGAGAAACGTCTGAACCCATCCGTTTCCTGAGAGAATCCGTGAACGAATGCGAAGCGGCCGGTGTTTGCCTTTGGGGGATACTCCTCGCCGATACGGGCACGTTTGCCCGATTGGCGAACCCTTTGTCGGTAGCCATTCCGTGACCGGCCTTCGGATCTGCAATCTTCAGAAAGCACACATGAAGCACAGCCGGGTGTGATTCATTTCCCTCGTGAGTACCGTGAGGAATTCCCTGAAACCGGTCGTCGCACTGATAGGCCTGGTGGCCCTGGCCTGTGCGGGTTGCACCGCGAGGACCGAGGGGCCCGCGTCCGCGCCGGGTGGTCCGTCGCGTTCGGCCACCGCCACCCCGTCGGTCACCGGGGAATCGCCCGCGAAGGCGTCCGGCACGTCCACGGCGTACGCGCCGTACGTGAGCGCCACCGACGCCTCCGGCCTCGACGACGCCGGGTCGGCCGCCGCCTACAACCTGGCGTTCGTGATCGCCGACGGCGACGCGTGCACGCCCGCGTGGAACGGCACGGAGGCCGTCGACGACGCGGCGGTGAGGTCCCGGATCGCGGCACTCACCGACTCCGGGGCGTCGGTGCGGGTCTCCTTCGGCGGGGCCTCCGGGCCGGAGCTGGCGGAGGTCTGCGACAGCGCGTCCGAGCTGGCCGAGGCGTACGGCGCGGCGCTGGACGCGGCCGGCTCGACCGCGGCCGACTTCGACGTCGAGGGCGACGCGCTGAAGGACTCCGGCTCCGTCGACCTGCGCTCAGCGGCGATCGCGCTGCTCCAGAAGGACCGCCCGGACCTCACCGTCACCTTCACCCTCCCCGTCATGCCCTCCGGTCTCGACGCGGACGGCGTGGCCCTGCTCGACTCGGCCAACGACCACGCCGTCCAGGTCACCACGGTCAACATCATGACCATGAACTACGCCAGTTCGTACGGCGGTGACATGGGCGGCTACGCGGAGCGGGCGGCCGAGTCGGCGCACGCGCAGCTGAGGGACGTCTTCGGCACGAGCGAGTCCACGGCCTGGGGGGCGTTGGCGCTGACCTCGATGCTGGGCGTCAACGACGTCGACAACGAGACGTTCACGCTGGAGGACGCGGCGCAGGTGCGGGCGTTCGCCGAGGACAAGGGGGTGGCCTGGGTGTCGATGTGGGCGACGTTCCGGGACCGGGAGTGCGGGGGCGGGGCCGACGACGAGCTGGTCGACTGCAGCGGGGTCGAGCAGACGGACGGGGCGTTCGGCGAGGCGTTCTCCGGGTGAGGCGCACCCCTGAGGACGCACTGCGGTGGCGCGGCCCCTCAGCGACGTCGGTGGACCAACCGCCCCGCGCACACCGTGGCCAGGCAGCTGCCGGAGTCGTCGAGGACCACCAGGTCCGCCCGGCCCTGCGCGACGATGGCCGGGCTGTGCGGCCGTGGCAGTACCCGCACGTGGTTGCGCTCGGCGGCGGAACGGAGTTCCGGGGTGCCCGCGTGCTGTTCCAGGACCGCCGTCGCGCCGGACTTCAGTACCGCGTGGACGCGTTCGCGCGGTGACGGGGCGTCCGGGAGCGGGTCCTCGTGCACCCGGCCGGGCCCGAGGACGCCGGGCCACCGCCGCACCCGGGCGGCCGGAAACCGCTGCCGGAGGTCCTCCGCCGGCCCCACGGCCTCGATCCGGGTGCCGTCCACCACGACGGCGCCGTCCTTGATCGGCTCCGGGTCGTCCCAGGTGCGCCGCACCTCGTCGGCGGCGTGAATCGTCAGCACAAGCGCCCTAGTTGGCGTTCAGCAGCTTGAGCTCGGGGTGGGCCGTGCCGCCCTCGATGGCCGTGGACGAGATGTGGGACATGACCCGCTCGTCGACGGGGTCGTTCGCCGGGTCGTCGTGGACGACGATGTGCTCGTAGGTGGTGGTCCGCTGGGCCGGGACACGGCCGGCCTTGCGGATCAGGTCGATGATCTCCATGCGGTTGGAGCGGTGCTTGGCACCGGCGGAGGAGACGACGTTCTCCTCCAGCATGATCGAGCCGAGGTCGTCCGCGCCGTAGTGCAGGGAGAGCTGGCCGACCTCCTTGCCGGTGGTGAGCCAGGAGCCCTGGATGTGGGCGATGTTGTCCATGAACAGCCGGGCGATGGCGATCATGCGCAGGTACTCGAAGAGCGTGGCCTGCGTACGGCCCTTGAGGTGGTTGTTCTCGGGCTGGTAGGTGTACGGGATGAAGGCCCGGAAACCGCCCGTCCGGTCCTGTACGTCACGGATCATCCGCAGGTGCTCGATGCGCTCGGCGTTGGTCTCGCCGGTGCCCATGAGCATCGTGGACGTGGACTCGACGCCCAGCCCGTGCGCGGCCTCCATGATCTCCAGCCAGCGCTCGCCGCTCTCCTTCAGCGGGGCGATGGCCTTGCGGGGGCGCTCGGGAAGCAGCTCCGCGCCGGCGCCGGCGAAGGAGTCCAGACCGGCCGCGTGGATCCGGGTGATCGCCTCCTCCACGCTCACCTTCGAGATCCGGGCCATGTGCTCGACCTCGGACGCGCCGAGGGAGTGGATGACCAGCTGCGGGAACGCCTTCTTGATGGCCGCGAAGTGCGTCTCGTAGTACTCCACCCCGTAGTCCGGGTGGTGGCCGCCCTGGAACATGATCTGGGTGCCGCCCAGCTCGACGGTCTCCGCGCACCTGCGCAGGATGTCGTCGAGATCGCGTGTCCAGCCCTTGTCCGTGGCCTTCGGCGGGGCGTAGAACGCGCAGAACTTGCACGCCGTGACGCACACGTTCGTGTAGTTGATGTTCCGCTCGATGATGTACGTCGCGATGTGCTCCGTGCCCGCGTACCGTCGCCTGCGCACGGCGTCGGCGGCGGCGCCGAGCGCGTGCAGCGGGGCGTCGCGGTAGAGGTCGAGCGCCTCCTCTGGCGTGATCCGCCCACCCTCGGCGGCACGGTCGAGAACGGACTGGAGATCGGCCTTCTCGGTCACCGGGGGCGTCCCTTTCATGAGGGTTGAACGGACCGGGCCAGCCTACGCCAGGGCCCGGGATCACCCGACGTCAGCCCGTCCGGCTGTGGACGACTCAGGGGACGGGGAGTTCGCCTCAGGCCGCGTACGCCTCCAGCAGCAGCCCTGCGTACGCGCCGGCGATCATGAACGGCCCCAGGGCGACCAGCTGTCCGCGTACGGCGCGGCCCCGGGCCGCCAGGACCAGGGTGTACGCGCTGCCGATGAGCGCGCCGGCGAACGTGCCGAGGTACAGCGCGCCCCAGCCGTACCAGCCGAGGACGGCGCCGAGGCCCAGGGCCAGTTTCACGTCGCCGAAGCCGAGGGCGACGGGTCTGATGAGGAAGAAGAGGAAGTAGAAGCCGCCGAGGACGAGTGCGCCGTAGGCCGCCGTGCGCCACTGGCCCGCGTGCTCGGGGACGAACGCGACCACGCCCAGCAGGGTGAGGGCCAGGGCCGCGAAGGGGAGGGTCAGGGGGTCGGGGAGGCGCTGGGCGCCGAGGTCCACGAGGGCGAGCAGGATGCCCAGGGGGGCGAGGAGCAGCCATACGGCGAGTTCGGGGCGGGGGCCCGTGGCCAGGGCGAGGGTGGCGCAGACGAGGGCGGTCGTGGTGGCGACGGTGGGGGTGCGGGGGCCGTAGGCGCAGGTGGGGGGTGGGCCTGTGGGGGCTGTGGTGCAGCGGGCGAGGCCCAGCCAGCCGCCCGCCGTGCCGGTGATGCGGTGGCCGGCGGGGCACGTGTGGTGCCAGGGGGTGTCCTCGTCGGTCGTGAGGCGGTAGGCGGGGCGGGGGAGCAGGGTGCCCGCGGCCGCGCCCCAGAGGGCGGCGGCCAGGGTGAGTGCGATCAGCCAGGGGTCCGGATCCACGGGGGCAGCCTATGAGGGGGTGGGCTCGGGGTGAACCGGGGTGATCTCGCCCCCGCCACCCCGGACCAGCCCCGCCCCCCGGACGAACACCCGGGCCACCGCCCCTACTTCACCTTCGCCAGACGCGCCGTCGGGTTGCCCGCGTCCTTGTTGGTCGAGGTGTAGTCGAGTTCCTCGCCCACGGGGGTGAGCGTGATCTCGTGGGTGTTCCTGGTGCAGGTGCCGGGGTTGTTCTTGGTGTCGGCGATGCTCGTGGCGACGATGTTCTTGTCGGTGACCTTCTTGAGGACGAGCTTGTCGTCGCAGGTGCCGCCGAGAAGGTCGACGGAACGGAACGTGCCCAACGGGTCGCCGGGCGAGGCCTGTTCGAGGGTGATGGTGAAGGTGCCGGCGGGGAGGCTGCCGGAGAGGGCGTAGCCGTCGCCCTCCCAGGTGCCCAGGTACTTCCCGGGCAGCTCGCCCGGCGCGTCCCCCGGCGCCTCCGTGTCCTGGTCCCGCTCGCTCGGACTGGCCTCGGCCGACGGCGCCTTGGTCGCCGTGTCGCCCTTCTCGTCCTCGCCGTTCAGTATCCCGAGCCCGACCAGCGTCCCCACGCTCACCAGCGCGAACGCTCCCGCGATCGCCAGGGCGACCGAGCAACTCACCTTCCGGCCGCGCCCGTTCGCCGCGCTCGTGGACGCGGCCGCCACGCTCAGCGACAGCTTGCCCGGCGTCGGCGGCGCCGTGTCCGCCACCGAGACGTCGGACCGCTGCCCCGGCACGTGCGTCACGGGCGGCGCGTGCGAAGGCATCACCGGCGGCGGCCCGAACACCCCGCTCGCGGCGGCCGCGTCGGCCTTCGCCTCGCCGGTCGGCATTCCCACCGCCGACTCCCCCGTCCTCACCGCCCCCACCGACGGGCTGCTGAACCCCACCGGGCCCGACGGGACCTCCTCCACCATCTCCAGGTTCAGCAGCTGCACGGCGCTGCGGCCCACCTGTTCCACCAGCGGCCCCGGCAGCCAGCCCGCCGACACCAGTCGGGCCGCGCCCTGGGGGGCCAGGGCGCGGGCCACCTCCTCGGGGGCCGGGCGGGCGGCGGGCTCCTTGGACAGACAGCGCTCGACCAGGTCGCGCAGGTCGCCCTCCAGACCGTCCAGGCGCGGCGGCTCGTGGACGACCTTGTAGAGGAGGGCGGCGGAGGAGTCACCGGGAAAGGGGGACTGACCGGTCGCGGCGTACGCGAGGACCGCGCCGAGGGAGAAGACGTCGGCCGCGCCGGTGATGCCCTTGCCGAGGATCTGCTCCGGGGACATGTAGCCGGGGGAACCGATCGACACGCCCGTCGAGGTGAGCGAGGCCGTGCCGTCCGTGGCGCGGGCGATGCCGAAGTCGATCAGGAGGGGGCCGTCGACCGTCAACAGCACGTTCGACGGCTTCACGTCGCGATGGACCAGGCCCAGCGCGTGCACCGCGACCAGCGCTTCCGCCAGGCCCGCGCCCAGGACCCGTACCGAGTGCGGGGGCAGGTGGCCGCCGTCCGCGATCGCCGCCGCGAGGGACGGGCCGGCCGCGTAGCCCGTCGCCACCCACGGGACCGGTGCCTCCGGGTCCGCGTCCAGCACGGGGGCCGTCCAGGAACCGCCCACACGGCGGGCCGCGTCGACCTCGCGCCGGAAGCGGGCGCGGAACTCCTCGTCCAGGGCGAAGTGCGGATGCACGATCTTGACGGCGACGGTACGGCCGCCCGCGCTGCGCCCCAGATAGACCCGGCCCATCCCGCCGGACCCGAGCCGGCCGAGCAGCCGGTAGGGCCCCACGACCGTGGGCTCGCCGACATCGAGCGGTTGCATGGGCGGCACCTCCCCCGTACGTCTCGCGCGCCACCCCGTACGGTCCCGTACGAACTCTCCTCGACGCACGACTCCCCAGAAGCCTAGTGCCGTACGCCCGAAGGGGAATGCGAACGTCGGGGGCCGATCGGCGGCGGTCGCACGGGCCTGTCCCACAGAACGCGGAATACGTCGATCGAAACTCCGGGAAGTTCGCCGGGACTTCGAGGGGAAATGTTCAGGAAAGCAGGTCGACCTTCACGTCCGCCGGAAATCCGGTGGTCGGGCCGACCCGCCGCGCGAACTCGGCGACCGCGCTCAGCTGGGGTCCGCCGAAGCGGAAGTCGAGGGTGGTGAAGTACCGCTCCAGGACCCGCTCGTCGAAGGCCTCCCAGCGGGCGGCCTGCTCGGCGACCTTGGCCACCTCGGTCAGGGACAGGTCGCGGGAGGCCAGGAACGCCTCGTGCACCTTGCGGGTGACCTCCGGCTCCCGCTCCAGGTAGTCCCGCCGCGCCGCCCACACCGCGAAGACGAACGGCAGCCCCGTCCACGCCTTCCACATGGCGCCCAGGTCGTGCACCTCCAGGCCGTAGTTCGGGCCGTCGAGCAGATTGGCCCGCAGCGCCGCGTCCCCGATCAGCACCGCCGCCTCCGCCTCACGCATCATCAGCGGGAGGTCGGGCGGGCAGGTGTAGTACGAGGGCTGTACGCCGACGCTCTCGGCCAGAAGCAGTTGCGCCAGGCGTACGGAGGTGCGCGAGGTGGAGCCCAGCGCGACGCGTGCGCCGTCCAGGCGGTCCAGCGGCACCTGGGAGACGATGACGCAGGACATCACCGGGCCGTCGCAGCCGACGGCGATGTCGGGGAAGGCGACCAGGTCGTCCGCGTTGCGCAGGAACTCGACGAGCGTGATGGGCCCGATGTCGAGGTCTCCGCGCACCAGCTGCTCGCTGAGCTTCTCAGGGGTGTCCTTGGTCAGCTCGAAGTCGAGGAGCGTGCCCGTTCTCGCGAGCCCCCAGTACAGGGGCAGGCAGTTCAGGAACTGGATGTGGCCGACGCGCGGCCGGTTGCGAGAATTGTCCACATCGCGAGGCTAGCCCTCATGGGGTACGGTGCGGGCTCCGGGGGCCGGGAGGGGCTCCCGAAACCGGATGTACACCCTGTGTCAACGCTTTCGACGGCGTGTCGCCAGTGGGGCCGGTGGTGCGGAAGAGGCGATGCGTCAACCCGCGAGTCGAGCCGATCAAACATCCGGGTGACGTGATCTTGCCCTCTATTGCATTCCCCTGCCTGCGTGCTAGGCTCGCCGCAAGTTGCAGTTTGGTTTCCCTTGCAGTACAGAGCCTGCGGAGCATGTAACCGCGGGCTCTCGTCGTTTTCAGACGTATGCAGTTGTGCGGCATCTTGTTTTCACACTTGCAGGGTTCTGGAGCAGGGCAAACCCTTTGGGCCCAAGGAGGGCTTATGGCTACCGGAACCGTGAAGTGGTTCAACGCCGAAAAGGGCTTTGGCTTCATCGCCCAGGAAGGTGGCGGACCGGACGTGTTCGTCCACTACTCCGCCATCAATGCGAACGGCTTCCGTTCGCTGGAGGAGAACCAGCAGGTCTCCTTCGACGTGACGCAGGGCCCGAAGGGCCCGCAGGCGGAGAACGTCACCCCCGTCTGATCGAGGGATGCCCCTCTGACGACGTCTGAGAGCAGTACCCAAGGAGCCCCTTGCCTTTCGGCGAAGGGGCTCCTGCCTTTTCCCGGCGCCGGCTGTCCGGGCCGGCGCTCCCGGGTTCGCCGAGGCCGGTCGTCCCTGGTGGGGTCAGTCGTCCTTGGTATAGGTCAGACGGACCACCTTGCCGGGGGCGAAGTCGCGGTCGATCCTCTTCCCGTTCACGACGAGGCGGAGGGCGCTCGCCTCGCCGAGGACCAGGTCGATCGACTCCTCGGCGGAGAGTGCCTTGGTCTCACCCGGTTGGAGCAGTCCGTCGTAGAGAAGTTCGCCGGCCGAGTCCTTCGCCGAGACCCAGCTCCGGCCGTCCTCGGCGGTGACACGGACCGTGACCTCGTTCGCGCCGTCCCGCGCGCCGGCGCCTTCCGAGGACTCACCGGCCGCCGAGGAGATCGGCCCGTGGGGCGGCGACGCGCCGGTCGTCCCGTCCCGGTTCGCCACGTACACTCCGGCGGCGACGAGCACGCCCACGATGAGCAGGGCGACGAGGGCCGCGACCGGTCCGCGCGAGCGCGTGGGGCGGACCGTGCCCGTGCCTCCCGTACCTCCCGTGCCTCCCGTGCCGTCTCGGCGTTCGACGCTGTCGACGTCGTCGCTGCCGCTCCGTGGCAGATCCGCTCCCGACTCCACTGCTGCCGGCCTCCCCCCGTGCGACACCGCGCACTCTAGGACGGCGCGGGACGAGGGACCGTTCCCGAACGGGCCGGGGAATCAACGGGCCCTGGGAGTCAGGGCGAGGACGGAGCGGGGTGGTCAGCGCGAGGGACGGCCGTCGCCGGAACGGCTGCCCCGCGGTTCCTCCAGCATCCGCCGCAGCCGGACGCCCCGCCCCAGGTCCGGGTTCGAGGCCCTTGGCCACGAAGAGGGCCCCGCGTCCCCCGGGCCTCCTTCCTCGCGAACTGCCTTACTCGCGGGCCGGGTCGGCCGTAGCCTGCCCGCATGATCGATCAAGGTTTGGTGGACGGGGTGGGGCGGCGGATCACCCTGCACGAGGTCGACGACGAGAACTGGCGGGCCGTCGCGGACGTCGCTCCCCTGGACGGCCAGCGGCGGTACGTTCCGGCACTGGCCGCTCGATACCTCCTGCTGTCCCTCCGCGAGGGCGTGTGGAACTCGCTCGCGGTCCGCGCCGACGACACCGTGGTGGGGCACGTCATGTGGGGGCGGGACGAGGACGGCTCGTACTGGGTCGGCGGGATGCTGATCGACGGTGCCGAGCAGGGCAGGGGGGTCGGGCGGGCGGTGGCGCGGACCCTGCTGCGCCGGCTGGCGGACCGTCCGGACTGTACGGTCCTGCGCCTGTCGTACCACCCGGAGAACACCACCGCCGAGCGCCTGTACACCTCGCTGGGGTTCGTTCCTGTGCCCTCCTGTGAGGGGGACGCGGACGACGAGGTGGTCGCCGAGCTGTCCGCGGCGTCGGTCGGCCGGGTCAGCGGCGCTCCTTGAAGTGCGTGGCCGTGAAGAGCGCGGCGGTGGCGCAGGCCACTGTCCCGGCGAGGACGAACAGCCCGCCGTCGTCGCCGGGCGGGACCAGCGGCATGTCCCGGCCCAGCATGCGCACGAACACCCACGCGTAGGTCCACCCGGCCACGCCGAGCGCGGCGAACGCCAGGGCGACCTTGCCGTTGGCGGAGGTGGGCAGGGAACGGATGCCGTCCAGCACCCGTCGTGCGTCCAGGGCCTCGGCCTCCGGCCGCCGCTGGCGCTGGTGGAGACCGAGGAGCAGGAAGGCGGCGGCGTAGACGGCCCAGCCGGCGAAAGACAGGTGGTCCGCGAAGGGGTCCCCGTCGCCCGGCTCTCCGAAGGTCCGGACTCCGGACCAGCTCCAGAGTACGGCGGCCAGGAGCATGGCGGCCGCCGAGAGCCGGCCCCACTTCGAGGACAGCAGCTGCGTCATGCGTCTTCGTTCCATGTGACCGCACGGTATCGACTGCGTCCGCGCGTACGACAGGCCGTTGCGCTGGGAATTCGTCAGGACGTACAACCTCCCCCGGCCGGGACGACTCTCTCAGGGAGGGTCGGCATCGGCCGACGGGTCGAAAACGGTCGGAACGGGGTGGGGTCATGGGGTCGGTGCGGAAGCGCGGCGTGTTGCTGTGCTGTGGTGGGCTGGTGGTCGTGTTCGGGGTGGGGGCGGCCGTGTGGTGGAACTGGTTGCGGGCGCCGTACTCGCTCGCCGACTCGCCCGGCGTCGATGTGACCGTGCGGGCCGAGAAGTCGCGGTATCCCGATGTCCGGAAGACCGCCGAGGACGTCGACACCGTCGTGCGGGCGTATGTGCAGCGGCTCAAGGCCGGTGACGTGGAAGGACTGATGGAGCTGGCCGGGCCCGCGTACGACGGGACCCGGGGCGCCGCCTACGAGCATGTGCGGGAGTTCGGCGAGGGCGCCCGAGGGCATGTCGACGTCACCGTGCTGGAAGGGGTCGTGGACTACTTCAATCCCGTGCGGCTCACCTACGGCGGCACCGACCAGAAGCAGGAGCTGCTGCTGGTCAAGGACGACGGGTACTGGTGGGTCGGGCTGGGGGAGGGTGACCCGGCGGCGGGGAAGTAGGGGCCCCTCGCCGCGGGCCGGGACTACGTCTCGTACAGCCCCTCGATCTCCGTCGCGAAGGACCGCTCCACGACCTCGCGCCGCAGCTTCATCGACGGGGTGAGGTGACCCTCCTCCTCCGTGAAGCCGCCGGGGACGATAGTGAACCTGCGGATGGACTCGGGGCGGGAGACGAGCCGGTTGGCCTCGTCCACCGCGCGTTGCAGGACGGCTCGCAGGTCCGGGTCGGTGGCGAGGTGGTCGAGGGGGGTGTCCTGCTTGGCGTTCATCAGGGTCCAGTGGGTGATGCCCTCGGGGTCCAGTGTCAGCAGGGCGGTGACGTAGGGGCGGCGGTCGCCCACGACCATGGCGTGGGCGATCAGGGGGTGGGAGCGGAGCCAGTTCTCCAGCGGGGCCGGGGCCACGTTCTTGCCGCTGTCGGTGACGAGGATCTCCTTCTTCCGGCCGGTGATCGTGAGGTACCCCTCGTCGTCGAGCCGGCCTATGTCCCCGGTGGCGAACCAGCCGTCGGGACCCGCCGGGACGACTCCGCCGGCCTGGGGGTCCCAGTAGCCACGGAAGATCTGGCCGCCGTGCAGCAGGATCTCGCCGTCGGCGGCTATCCGGATCCGTGTGCCGGGCAGGGGGCGGCCGACCGTGCCCAGGCGGGGGAGGTTGGGCGGGGTGACGGTCACGGCCGCCGTCGTCTCGGTCATGCCGTACCCCTCGAAGACGTCGATGCCCGCGCCCGCGTAGAAGGCGGCGAGGCGGCGGCCGAGGGGGCTGCCTCCGCAGATGACATAACGGACCCTGCCGCCCAGCGCCTTGCGGATGCGGCGGTAGACCAGGGGGTCGTAGAAGGTGCGGGCCGTTCTGAGGAAGGCGGAGGGGCCGGGCCCGGTGCCGTGCTGTTCGGCCTCCAGGGCCTCGCCGTAGCGGCGGGCCACGGCGGAGGCCCTGTCGTACGAGGAGGCGCGGCCCATGCGTTCGGCGGAGGCGCGGGCCGTGTTGAAGACCTTTTCCAGGACGTAGGGGATGACCAGGAGGAACGTCGGACGGAAGGACTTGAGGTCGGCGAGCAGGTCCTCCGTGCGGAAGCTCGGCGAGTGGCCGAGGCGCACCCTCGCCCGCATACAGCCGATCGCCACCATGCGGCCGAACACATGGGCGAGAGGGAGGAAGAGGAGGGTGGAGGCCTCCTCGTCCGTCTTCGCGCGGAAGATCGGGTAGAGGAGGTCGATCGCGTTGTCGACCTCGGCGCAGAAGTTGCCGTGGGTGAGGGCGCAGCCCTTGGGGCGGCCGGTCGTGCCCGAGGTGTAGATGAGGGTCGCCAGGGTGTCCGGGCCCAGCACCCCGCGCCGTACGGCCACTTCCTGGTCGGACACGTCCCGGCCCCGCTCGGCCAGCCGGCCCAGGTGGTCCTTCTCGAAGACCCACATGTGGCGCAGGTCGGGGATGCGGTCGAGTTCGGGGCCGAGGGCGGCGGCCTGACCCGCCGTCTCCACGGCCAGCGCCACCGCGCCCGAGTCCTGGAGGATCCAGCGGGTCTGGAAGACGGAGGAGGTCGGGTAGACGGGGACCGTCACCAGGCCCGCCGCCCAGGCCGCGAAGTCCAGGAGCGTCCACTCGTACGTCGTCCGCGCCATGATCGCGATACGGTCGCCCGGCATCAGGCCCTCGGCGATCAGACCCTTCGCCAGCGCGAGCACCTCGGCGGCGAACTCGGCCGCCGTCACGTCCCGCCACCCGCCCTCGCCCGTACCGGCGTCCCGCTCCTGGTTCCGGCCCCCGTCGCCCCCGTCCGCGTTCCGCTCCGTCGCCGCGGACCCACGCTTGCGGCTGAGGACGACCGCGTCGGGCGCGTGGGTCGCGTTGTCGAACGGGATGTCCGCGAGCGAGCCGTAGGCCGCCGGCTCGGCGAGCGCGGGGACGTACGCCTCTCGGACGGTGCCGTCCAGCCGCTTCAACTCTGGTTCCAGCAGCGCGGGTTCGGTGTGTTCGAGGCTGGACACGGGCGGCTCCTGGGCGTTCGGTGTGCCCGGATCGTACGGGGTTGGTGTGTGAGGTGCGTGTGAGTGTAGCGATGGTCCGGAGATGGAACCGGGCCGGGGATGTGCAGTGTCGCAGGCCGCCCGTGCGCGGCTCCCGCGCAGGTCAAGGGGGTGTCAAGTTACCTGAGGGTCGCTCACGTCCCGGAGCGCACGGAAGGCCTGCCCAGCCCTTACCTTGGGTAACCTGACCCTTGGGTAAGACAGCGGATCCGGCGCGGGGAGCGGAGCCCGGCGCGGGGAGAGGGAGGCCGTTCGATGCAGCCGACGCCCACGCACGTCCTCGCGGCCCCACCGGCACTCACCCCCCTTCTCGCCAGGGGCGCCCTCGGCTCGCCGCGCAAGAGCCGCGGGCTGCGGGGCACCGGCTTCCCGCCCCTGCCGCCGGGCCGGTTCCCCCGGCTCGTCCTGCCCGGCGTCCGGATCGACCTCGCCCGTCTAGCCGCGTACGAGCGCGTCTGCGGGTTCCCCACCGGGGAGGACGCCGTCCCGCTGACGTATCCGCACGTCCTCGGCTTTCCGCTCGCCATGCGGATCATATCCGGCCGCGACTTCCCGTTGCCCCTCCTCGGACTCGTGCACACGTCGGTCGAGATCACCCGACGCCGCCGGCTGCCCGCCACCGGGGAGTACGAGATCACCGTGTACGTCGAGGAGTTGGCGCCCCATCGCCGGGGCACGGAGGCGACGGTGGTGACCGAGGTACGGGACGGGAGCGAGGGCGAGGGCAAAGGCGGTTTCGGGGGCGGGGCCGGGGTCGCGTGGGAGTCCCGGAGCACGTATCTCGCCCGGCACGGGCGGGGAGAGGGGACGGGGCGGGCCACGGCCGACGGGACGGGGCGGGCCACGGCCGACGGGACCGCACGGACTGCGGCCGACGGGAGTGGGCCGACGCGGGCCGACGGGAGCGGGCCGGAGCCGACCGGTGGGAGTGAAGCGGCACAGGCCGGCCGGAGCGGGTCGGCTTCGGCCGGCCGGAGCGGGTGGGCGCCCCAGGGGCTTCATGCGGTGCCCGGGGTGGCCGAGTGGCGGTTGGGCGGGGATGTCGGACGGCGGTACGGGGCCGTGTCCGGGGATCGCAATCCGATCCATCTGCATCCGCTCGGCGCCCGCCTGTTCGGGTTCCCGCGGGCCATCGCGCACGGCATGTGGACCGTGGCCCGCTGCCTCGCCGAGTACGGCACTCCCCCGGCGGCCCTCGTCCGCGCGGAGTTCCGGGCTCCGGTGCCCCTGCCCGGCACGGTGACGTACGCGGCAGACGCCGGGACGTGGGGCGGCTTCGAACTGCGCAGCGGAGGCGTCCCGGGACCGGACGGGGAACAGGTCCGGCCGAAGGTCCATGTGAGCGGCCACGTGTATCCGCTGGTTGTCTGAGCACACGTGCCGTTCACCGGGTGGTGCGGCGGAGGGTGGCGCCCGCGTTGCGCAAGGTGGGGGCGGCGTAAGGGGGCGGCGTAAGGGGGCGGTGTTCGGCTGCGGGTCGGTGGGGGCTGGTCGCGCAGTTCCCCGCGCCCCTGAAAAGCAGGGGCTGCGCCCCGTGCTTTTCGGGTCCGCAGGCGGCTGTCTTCCAGACCCGCGAAGTCGAGGCTTGCGGGCCCGCGACGCCGTCGCATGCGGGTCCGCCAGGCCGGTCGTCTCCAGAGTTGCGAGCCGTCACCTTCGGTCAGACCCGCGAAGCCCTCGCTTGCGGGCCGCGGGGGCCCGGTCTTCAGGGGCGCGGGGAACTGCGCGAGAAGCCCACCGGGCCCGCGGCCGACGACGGGCGCTACTCCTCGCACTCCCCCGCGGGCGGCGGGGTCCATGGGCGGCCCTCCATGAGGTCGCCCAGACCCGCCCACGCGAAGTTCATCAGGGTCGCGGCCGCCTGGCGGGCGGTGATGCCGGGGGTCGCGTTGGCCCAGGCCGCGAGGGCCTCGGCGGCGCCCACCAGGCCCTCCGCGAGGCCGGCCACCTCGCGCTCGGGCAGCGACGGATCGCGACGGGCCTCCCGGGCCGCGACCAGGATCAGCCCGGTCACGAACGCCACCATGTCCTCCCGCATCGCCGCCACTTCGGCGGCGAACGGTTCCCCGTGCGTCCGGGCCTGAAGGTGCAGCACGGCCCAGGCGTCCGGGTTGCGCGCGGTGTGCGTGAAGAACGCCCGCAGGCCTTCCCAGAGTTGGCGGTCGGCGGGCAGCTCGGGGTTGACGCCCGCGCGCACGGCGGTGGTGAGCGCCGTGACCTCGCGGCGGATGCAGGCCGTGAAGAGGTCTTCCTTGGAGTTCAGGTACAGGTACACCAACGGCTTGGACACGCCCGCCAGTTCGGCGATCTCGTCCATCGACGCGGCCCGGTAGCCGCGCTGCCCGAAGGTCCGCACCGCCGCGTCCAGCATCTGTTGTTCCCGCACCGCGCGGGGCATCCGTTTGCTCTTCACAGCACCCATGCGGGCAAGCGTACGGTTCCGGGCGGGGGCGGGCTCCTAGGAAGCCTGGCCGGACGCCGGCTCGGTGGCCCTGACGGCGTCGTCCTTCTTCGTCTCCTCGGCCGCCACCGGCGTCGGTGCCTCGGTCCGCGCCTCGTCGTCGGCCTCGTCCTCCTGGTTGCGGTTGGCAGCGAGATTGGACTTGACGCGGTCGATGGAGCGGTCGAGTCGGGGGGCGATCCGCTCGGAGGCCCGGTCCCGCTCCTTGCGCAGGGCGACGAAGCTGATCGGCGCGGAGATCAGCAGGGCGAGGACGACCACCCACATGCCGTTGGAGGCGCCGAGGCCGCGCGGGGCGACGCCGGAGTAGACGAGGGCCCAGACGACCACGAAGCAGCCCGCGAAGATGCCGAGGCGCATCAGTGTGTAGCGGAGCATCTCAATCCACTCTTCCGTTTCCGTGCCGGACGTTGCCACAGGGCGTCTTCCAGTGAAGCACGGTCGACGGGCGATCTTGCAGGGGGGTTGTGCCGGTTTCAGGTCAGGGGCAGGAGCATCGTGATGTCGTCGCGGTGGTCGCCGGGGGCGACGCGTATCGCGCCGGGGACTCGGCCGACCTCCTTGTAGCCGCAGGAGGCGTAGAAATGTTCGAGGCCGTGGCCGCCCCGGCAGCCGAGGCGGACGGCGTCTATGCCGTCGAAGCCGCGGGCGGCGGTCTCGACCGCCGTCATGAGGGCGCGGCCGTGGCCCTTGCCCTGGTGGGCGGGGTGGACCATCACCGTGTAGAGCCAGACCCAGTGGGTCATCAGGCGGTGGGTGTTGAAGGCGAAGAAGGCGGTGGCGGCGGGGCTGCCGGTGTCGTCCAGCCCGAGAAGCAGGCGGTGCCTGCCTTCCGCCATCGCCATGAGGTGCTTGAGAAGCTCCGGACGGATCTCCTCCGCGGTCACCGGCGGAACGAAACCGACGGCTCCGCCGGCGTTGGAGACGTCCGCCCAGAGGGCGAGGATGCCGTCGTGGAGGGCGGGGGTGAGGGGCGGATCGAGCTGGAACGTAAGGGCCATTGAAGAAGAGTAGTCATTACCTGACGAGCCACTCACACTTCTCCGGCCCCACTCCGGCCCTTCTCCGGCCCCACTCCGGCCCTACTCCGCCCCTTCTCCGGCCCTTCGATCAGGACCAGACCGACACCACGTCGGAGCAGTTCTGATAGCTGCCCCTCACCACGCACACCCACATCAGGTACTCGACGTCCTCGACGACATCACCCGAGTCCCTTTCCGTGTAAGGGGCGTTGTGGCCGCGCGTCGTGGCGATCCGGCCGTTGCTGATCTGCGCCTCGATGCCATAGCCGTCCGAGCGCGCGTCGTGGGCCTCCAGCGTGTCCCCCGTCGAGATCTCTCCCGGATCGCTGTACCAGGTGGCATAGCCGGCGTACTCGCCGTCGATGGAGACGTAGATGCGCTGATTGCGATAGATGGTCGTCCGATCCGGGTCGAACGACACCGAGGGTGCCGCGGCGGCCGGAGTCACGCCCGTCATCACGGTGCTCGCCGCGAGTACGAACGCTCCGGCCAGCGTGCCGAGCCTGCCCCAGGAATACCTCATCACGTTTCCCCCTCCTGTGATGCAAGAAGGGGAAAGCCTGCGATCTTGATCGTGCCCCTGTCAAGGGTGCACAGGACGCACGTCGCCCTCGGACCCGCGTCGGCGGCTCACACCCGCATCGGCTGCGGAGATTCCCGACGTGCCGGGTCCGGGCCGTCGTACTCGCGGATGATCTCGTACCTCGTGTTCCGTTCCACCGGGCGGAAGCCCGCGTCGCGGATGAGGTCCAGCAGGTCCTCGCGGGTCAGCTTGTTCGGCGTGCCGTAGTTGTCCGCGTCGTGGGTGATCTTGTACTCGACGACCGAGCCGTCCATGTCGTCGGCACCGTGCTGCAGCGCCAGCTGGGCCGTCTGGACGCCGTGCATGACCCAGAAGACCTTGACGTGGGGGACGTTGTCGAAGAGGAGGCGGGAGACCGCGAAGGTCTTCAGGGCCTCGGCACCCGTCGCCATCTGGGTGCGGGCCTGGAGGCGGTTGCGGACCTTGCCGTCCTGCATGTCGACGAAGTCGTGCTGGTAGCGCAGGGGGATGAAGACCTGGAAACCGCCGGTCTCGTCCTGCAGTTCACGCAGGCGCAGGACGTGGTCCACCCGGTGGCGCGGCTCCTCGATGTGGCCGTAGAGCATGGTGCACGGGGTCTTGAGACCCTTCTCGTGCGCCAGGCGGTGGATCCGCGACCAGTCCTCCCAGTGGGTGCGGTGGTCGACGATGTGCTGCCGGACCTCCCAGTCGAAGATCTCCGCGCCGCCGCCGGTGAGGGATTCGAGCCCCGCGTCGATCAGCTCGTCGAGGATCTCCGACGCCGTCAGGCCGCTGATCGTCTCGAAGTGGTGGATCTCGGTGGCCGTGAAGGCCTTGAGCGAGACGTTCGGGAGGGCCGCCTTCAACTCCTTCAGCGAGCGCGGGTAGTAGCGCCACGGAAGGTTCGGGTGCAGGCCGTTGACGATGTGCAGCTCGGTGAGGTTCTCGCCCTCCATCGCCTTGGCGAGCTTCACCGCCTCCTCGATGCGCATCGTGTACGCGTCCTTCTCCCCCGGCTTGCGCTGGAAGGAGCAGTACGCGCACGACGCCGTGCACACGTTGGTCATGTTGAGGTGGCGGTTGACGTTGAAGTGGACGACGTCGCCGTTCTTCCGCGTCCGCACCTCATGCGCCAGACCGCCCAGCCAGGCCAGGTCGTCCGACTCGTAGAGCGCGATGCCGTCCTCGCGGGTCAGCCGCTCGCCGGAGCGGACCTTCTCCTCCAGCTCGCGCTTGAGCCCGACGTCCATGCCCACACCTTTCACCGACCGACCACCGACCTACCGACTTGCCCGCTCAACCCTACGTCCACCGCCCTACTCCTCCTCCGGCAGCTCACCCACCCGGTTCTCCCACTTCGTGGAGAGCACGATGGTCGTACGGGTCCGGGAGACACCGGCGGTGCCGGAGAGGCGGCGGATGGTCTTCTCCAGACCGTCCACGTCGGGGGCGCGCACCTTGAGCATGAAGGAGTCGTCGCCCGCGATGAACCAGCAGTCCTCGATCTCGGCCAGGTCCCGCAGCCGTGTCGCCACGTCCTCGTGGTCGGCGGCGTCGGAGAGGGAGATGCCGATGAGGGCGGTCACGCCGAGGCCGAGGGAGGCCGCGTTGACGGTGGCGCGATAGCCGGTGATGACCCCGGCCGCCTCCAGCCGGTTGATGCGGTCGGTGACACTGGGTCCCGACAGACCGACGAGGCGTCCCAGCTCCGCGTAGGAGGCCCGGCCGTTCTCCCTCAGGGCCTGGATGAGCTGCCTGTCCACCGCGTCCATGCGATCGGTTGCCTTCCGCTGAAGAGTTGCGTTGTGAGTGATGCGTGAGGTCGTACGGGGTCGTGCGGGACGAGGGGTGAGCGGGTGGGGCGCTCAGGTGGCGGTACGGGAGGCGCGCGCGCCGCCCACGTCGCCCTCCCAGCGCCGGTACAGGGTGTGCGGGACGCCCGCCGCGTCCAGCGCCCGTCCGGCGACGAAGTCCACCAGGTCCTGGATGTGCGTGGCGCCCGCGTAGAAGGCCGGGGACGCGGGCAGTACGGTCGCGCCCGCCTCGTCCAGGGTCACCAGGTGGCGCAGGGTCTGCCCGCTCAACGGGGTCTCGCGTACGGCGACCACCAGGCGCCGGCCCTCCTTGAGGGTCACGCTCGCCGCGCGTTGCAGCAGATCCTTGGAGAGCCCCAGGGCCACGCCCGCGACGCACGCGGTCGACGCGGGCACGATGAGCATCCCCTTGACGGGGTACGAGCCCGAGGACGGTCCGGCGGCCAGATCCCCGGCGCTCCAGTGCCGTACGCGGTCGCCGTCGAGGTCCACGGTGAACGTGCCGGGCTTGCCGTCGGCGCCGCGGGTCAGCCATTCCCGCAGGTCGTCGCGCCAGTGGGCGTCCCGGAAGGAGATACCCGTCTCGTCGAGCAGGGTCAGCCGCGAGGCCCGGGACACCACGAGGTCGACGCTCTCGCCGGCGGCGAGGAGCGCGCGCAGCACCGCCGCGGCGTATGGGGTGCCGGATGCGCCGGACACCCCTACGATCCAAGGCGTACGCGGCGTCTCTCCTGGCTTGACTGGGTTCACGGCACCGAGCCTATCCGGCGCCGCGGGACGGGAACCGGTCAAGGGGGCACGGTCGTTTCCCGGAAGGGACGAGTTGACTCGGGGGTTCGACATGGCTGGTGGGGTACGCGGGGCGCTCAGCCCTGAGCGGGAGTGGTCGCGCGGGGACCGTGCGAAGGCCGCGGCCAAGCTGATGGTGGGCTGGGTGGCGCTGCTGTGGCTGCTCGAAGTGATCGACGTGGCGAGCGGTCAGGCGCTGGACGACTTCGGGATCATTCCGCGCTCGGTGCCCGAGCTGGTCGATGTCGTGCCGGCCTCGTTCATCCACTTCGGCTTCGCCCACGTCGCGGCGAACAGCGTGCCGCTGCTGGTGCTGGGGTTCCTCTCAGCGCTCGGTGGGCTGCGCCGTTTCGTCGCCGTGTGTGCGCTGATCATCGTCGCGGACGGGCTGGGTGTCTGGCTGATATCCCCGGACAACACGAACACGGCGGGCGCCTCCGGCGTCGTCTTCGGGCTCTTCGGGTTCCTGGTCGTCAGCGGGTTCGTGGAGCGTCGGCTGCTGGGGGTGACGGTGGGTGTCCTGGTCGCGGCGGTCTGGGGCGGCTCAATTCTCGCGGGCATCGCGCCGAACGAGACCGGCATCAGCTGGCAGGGCCATCTGATCGGGCTGGTGGCGGGGGTGGTGTCGGCGTTCGTGTTCCGGCGGCGTGGACCCCGCACGGCGCTCACCGCGTAGCGCGCGCCTTCGGGTCCACGGGGAGGCGGGCGGTGGCGATCGTGAGCTTGCCGAAGGGAGAGCCGACGGTCAGGTCAGGGCCGTAGGGGATGGTGTCCCGGCCCCGGTAGCCGTCGGGACCGGGATTCCACATCATGACGGCGTGGCCCTTGAGCGGATCCAGGATCACGTAGTGGGTGATGCCTCGGGAGGCATACCAGCGAGGCTTGATCTCGTAGTCGCGGCGGATACTCTCCGGCGACACCACTTCGGCCACGAACTCGATCAGATCGGCGGGATACGAGCTGCGGTTCTCCGCTTCCGCCTCGGCCGGGATGACCGCGATGTCCGGGCAGAACTCGTTGGCATCGTCGAAGGGGAACGCCACATCGCTCACCAGCGCCCAGTCCGGCGGAAGCTGCTCCTCCAGGTTCGCCGACACCCTCAGGATCGTCTTCCCGTGGAACGGCCTGACCGGGTTCATCACGATGCTGCCCTCGACAATCTCCGTCAGATAGCCGGGGAACATGTCCTCCAGCCTGCTGAGCTGTGAGTGCAGGCGGTCAATGCCCGAGACGGTCACGCTGGCCTCCCTGGGGTCCTGCCCTCGATGGTAGGCCGACGGTAATCAGAGGGTCAGGCCCCGGACCAGAAGATCCAGCAGCGCACACACGAACAGGGCAATGCCGATGAACCCATTGACACTGAAGAACGCCCGGTTCAGCCGGGACAGGTCGTGCGGCCGGACGATCGTGTGCTCGTACACGAACGCGCCCGCGACGATCGCCAGCCCCAGCCACAGGAAGGCGCCCGCGTCCGTCATCACCGCGTACCAGACGAACAGCGCTGTCGTCAGGGCGTGGCACACGCGCGCCGCCCACACCGCCGCCGGGACGCCGAAGCGGGCCGGGACCGACAGGACGCCGGACTCGCGGTCGGAGTCGATGTCCTGGCAGGCGTAGATGAGGTCGAAGCCGCCGATCCAGATGCCGACCGCCAGGCCGAGGACGACGGCCTCCCAGGACCACTCCCCCGTGATGGCGAGCCAGCCGCCGACGGGGCCCATGGCCTGGGCGAGGCCGAGGATGGCCTGGGGGTAGTTCGTGAAGCGTTTGCCGTAGGGGTAGACGACCATCGGGATCACGGCCACGGGGGCCAGGGCGAGGCAGAGGGGGTTCAGCAGGGCCGCCGCGCCGAGGAAGATCACCAGTGCGATCAGCGCGCCCGTCCAGGCGTGCTTGACCGACATCGCGCCGGTCACCAGTTCGCGATGCGCCGTACGCGGGTTACGGGCGTCGATCTCGCGGTCGATGATCCGGTTGACCGCCATCGCGAACGTACGCAGGCCCACCATGCAGATGGTGACGAGGAGTAGCCGGGCCCAGTGGACGTTGCCGTCCAGCCGGAACATGGCGGTGAGCGCGGCGATGTACGCGAAGGGCAGCGCGAAGATCGAGTGCTCGATCATCACCAGCCGGAGAAAGGCCTTGGTACGGCCCGGCTGCGGGATCGCGGCGGAGGCGCTGGTCACAGGCCGTACTCCTTCCAGCGGCGGTCGACCAGGGCCGCCGTGGCCGGGTCCGACTCGACCATGTCGGGCCAGCCCCCGTCCCGCGTGTAGCCCTCCTCGATCCACTTCTTCGTGGCGTCGATGCCCGCCTTGCCGCCCCAGAACTGCTGGTAGGAGGCATGGTCCAGATGGTCCACGGGGCCCTCGACCACCGACAGGTCGCGGGAGTAGTCCGTGTTGCCGAGGGCGCGCCAGGCGACCTCGTGGAGGTCGTGGACGTCGCAGTCGGAGTCGACGACCACGATCAGCTTGGTCAGGGACATCATGTGGGCGCCCCAGATCGCGTGCATGACCTTCTGCGCGTGCTTGGGGTACTTCTTGTCGATCGAGATGATCGCGCAGTTGTGGAAGCCGCCCGCCTCGGGGAGGTGGTAGTCCACGATGTCCGGGACGATGATCTTCAACAACGGCAGGAAGAAGCGTTCCGTCGCCCGCCCCAGCGGCCCGTCCTCCGTCGGCGGGCGGCCCACGACGATCGACTGCAGCAGCGGCCGCTTCCGCATCGTCACGCAGTCGATCTTCAGTGCGGGGAACGGTTCCTGCGGCGTGTAGAAGCCGGTGTGGTCGCCGAACGGGCCCTCCGGGAGCGTCTCCCCGGGCTCCAGCCAGCCCTCGATGACCACCTCCGCCTGCGCCGGCACCTGCAGCGGCACGGTCTTGCAGTCCACCATCTCGATCCGCTTCCCCGAGACGAACCCGGCGAACAGGTACTCGTCGATGTCACCGGGGAGCGGGGCCGTCGAGGCGTAGGTCACGGCGGGCGGGCAGCCGAAGGCGATGGCGACGGGCAGGCGCTCGCCGCGCCTGGCGGCCACCTGGTAGTGGTTGCGGCTGTCCTTGTGGATCTGCCAGTGCATACCGATGGTGCGCCTGTCGTGGCGCTGGAGGCGGTAGAGGCCGAGGTTGCGTACGCCGGTCTCGGGGTGCTTGGTGTGGGTGAGACCGAGGTTGAAGAAGGAGCCGCCGTCCTTCGGCCAGGTGAAGAGGGCCGGGAGCTGGTCGAGGTCGACGTCGTCGCCCTGGAGGACGACCTCCTGGACCGGGGCGCTGTCCGCCTTCACCTTCTTCGGCGGGACGTGCGTCATCGCGCCGAGCTTCCCGAACGCCTCGCGCACCCCCACGAAGCCCTGCGGCAGTTCGGGCTTGAGCAGGCCGCCGATCTTCTCGCTGATCTCGGCGTACGACTTGAGGCCGAGGGCTTTCAGCAGGCGGCGGTCCGTGCCGAAGACGTTCATCGCGAGGGGCATCGAGGAGCCCTTCACGTTCTCGAAGAGCAGGGCGGGGCCGCCGGCCTTGTTGACCCGGTCGACGATCTCCCCGACCTCCAGGTAGGGGTCGACTTCGGCCTTGATGCGCTTGAGATCGCCCTCGCGCTCCAGTGCGCGGAGCAGGGAGCGAAGATCGTCGTAAGCCATGCGGACAAGTATCCCCGAGGGGCTACCCTGACCCCGTCACGGGGCCCCGCGCACGGTCCCGCCGTCGTGTCCGGCGGCCGGTCGACCGGCCGCCACCGCTTCCAGGGGGCTGTTCCATGCTCAGGGTGTTGCTTTACCTCGTGCCGCTGGCGCTGACGATCTACGCGTTCATCGACTGCCTCAACACCCCCGAGGACGAGGCGAAGCACCTGCCGAAGATCGCCTGGGTCTTCATCATCCTGCTCTTCTGGATCGTCGGCCCCATCGCCTGGCTCGTCGCCGGCAAGCTGCGGGGCGTCCCCGGGAGCGGACGCACACCCTCCGAGTGGCACCGCGACCACCGCACGGAGTACGTCGCCCCCGACGACAACCCCGAGTTCCTGAAGTCCCTCGCCGAGGACAACAAGAAGGACGAGTCCCTCCTCAAGAGCTGGGAGGCCGACCTCCGCCGCCGCGAGGAGGAGCTGAGGCGGCAGGAGGAGGAGAAGGGCGAGAAGCGGGAGAAGAAGGACGGCGAGGAATAGGGACCGGCGAGGAGCAAGGTTCCTCGCGCCGCCGCCTCAGTCCTCGCGCAGGACGAGCGTGAGCAGTCCGGGGAAGCGGGTGTCGAACTCCTCGCGACGCAGGCGGTTGACGCGTTTGGCGCCCTCGTCGCGTTGTTCGACGAGTCCGGCGCCGCGGAGCACCGAGAAGTGGTGACTGAGGGCGGCCTTGCCGACCGGCACGTCGAAACTGCCGCAGCTGCGCGTCCAGACCGGCGAGCCCGCCAGTTCCCGTACGAGCGCGACGCGTACGGGATCGGCGAGGGCCGCGAGGGCGGTCAGGACCGGAACGTCGTCGGGGTGGGTGTGCTCGGGAGCCGCCCGGTGAGCGGCGCGTTCCGCCATGTCCGCCCCTCCCCTCGCGCTCCTGGCGGAGCGTTCGCTTCTTGCAGAGTGTTCGACGAGAACCATACACTCGCGAGTGTTCGCTTTTCATTGAACAGTCGAGCGGGAGTCCGGCATGCGCGCGATCGAGTTCCAGGAGTACGGCGCCCCCGAGGTCCTGAAGGTGGTGGAGGCGGAGGCTCCCGAGCCCGGGCCCGGCCAGGTGGGCGTCGACGTGGCGTACGCGGGGGTGAACTTCGCCGATCTGAAGGCCCGCGCCGAGGGCTACCGGGTCCCGGCGCTCCCCTACCGCCCCGGTCTGGAGGTCTCCGGGCGGGTGCGCGCCCTCGGCGAGGGCGTCGAGGGGCTGAGCGTCGGGCAGCAGGTGACCGCGCTGACGGACGCGGGCGCGTACGCGGAGGTCGTCGTGGCCGATGCGGCAACCGTGTTCCCGCTGCCCGAGGGGGTCGGCCTGCGTACGGGCGCCACGTTGCCCACCGTGCTGCCGACGGCGTACGCGCTCGTGCACGTGGTGGGGCGGCTGCGGGCCGGTGAGACCGTACTGGTGCAGGGCGCGGCGGGTGGGATCGGCACCGTGGCGGGCCAGTTGGCGAAGGCGGCGGGCGCGGCGGCGGTGTACGGGGTCGTCTCGGACGCCGCCAAGGCGAAGCACGCGCTGGACCACGGCTACGACGAGGTCTTCGCCGGTACCGGCACCGGGTTCTTCACGGACGAGGTGCGGGCCGCGACCGGTGGCCGTGGCGTCGACCTGGTGCTCGACCCCGTCGGCGGCGACACGCTCCGCGCCGGGCTCGCCTCCCTCGCCCCGTTCGGCCGCCTGGTCTCCTTCGGCAACGCGAGCGGGGAGCGGCCGTGGGCCGTGGGGCAGCCCGAGCTGTACGCCCTCGGTCTGACCGTCTCCGGGTTCTCGATCCTCGCCCTCGCCAAGTCCGCCCCCGCCGAGCTGCGTACCCTCGCCGAGCGGGCCTTCGCCACGGTCGTCGACGGGGTGGTGTCCCTGCCGGTGACCGCGGAGTTCGGCCTGGCGGAGGCGGCGGAGGCCCACCGGTTGATGGGCACGCGCAAGAGCGTGGGAAAGCTGCTGCTGCGGGTGGGGGGCGAGGAGGAGGCGTAGAGCACAGGTGCCGCCCCCGCACCGCCGACGGTGACGGTGACGAGCCTGGTGGCCTCCGCCCTCCGCCGGACCGGCCCGCCCTCAACCTGACCGGCCCGCTCTCAGCCGGACCGGCCCCTCCCTCGACCGAGAACCCCCTCCCCCGTGAGATCAATCCCGTACGTCGAAGGCGGCCTCAGCCACCGGGCGTGACCAGCCCCGTCTCGTACGCGACCACGACCGCCTGTGCCCTGCTGCCCAGCGCCAGCTTGGTCATGGTGCGGTTGAGGTGCGTCTTCACGGTCGCCTCGCTGATGTAGAGCCGGTTCGCGATCTCCAGGTTGGACAGGCCCCGGGCGATGAGTTTGAGGACCTCGACCTCACGCGAGGTCAAGGCGCCCAGGCGTGGCGGCTGTTCACCGGCACCGGCGGCCCCGCCCTGCCGGGCGAACGCCTCGACCAGCCGTCGCGTGACGCTGGGCGCGAACAGCGCGTCGCCTCCGCCGACCGCGGCCACCGCGGCGAGCAGCCGCTCGGGTCCCGAGTCCTTGAGCAGAAACCCCGAGGCTCCGGCCCGCAAAGCCCCGTACACGTACTCGTCGAGGTCGAAGGTGGTCAGCACCAGGACCCTGGGCGCGGGATCGGGGGCCTGGGCGAGGATGTGCTCGGTGGCCTGAATGCCGTTCATGCCGGGCATCCGGATGTCCATCAGGATCACGTCGGGCCGGGTCCGTGCCGCCACCTCGACGGCCTCCGCGCCGTCTCCCGCCTCCCCGACGACCTCGACGCCGGGCGCGGCCACCAGCAGCCCCACCAGGCCGGCACGGATGAGGAACTGGTCGTCGACGACGAGCACCCTGGTATCCCGGCATCCCGTCATTCCGCGGTGTCGTCCTCCCGGCGCACGGCCTGCGCGGAAGTCGGCAGGCTCAGCCGCACGGCGAACCCCCCGTCGCTCCGCGGGCCGATACTGATCGTCCCGCCGTAGAGCTTGGCCCTCTCCCGCATACCGATCAAGCCATGCCCGCCAACCGTACGAACCTTGTCCGGAATCACCCCCTGCCCGTCGTCCCTGACCGAAACGGTCACCTCGTGCGGCCGGTAGGAGAGTTCCACCTGCGCGCTCGCCCCCGGAGCGTGTTTCAGTACGTTGGTCAGCGCTTCCTGGACGACCCGGTACGCGCACAGTTCGACGCCGGGGGCCAGCGGGCGCGAGGTGCCCTCGATCCGCAGCGTCACGGGGGTGCCGCCGGCCCGGACGCGCTCGACGGTCTCGCCGAGGCGGGCGAGACCGGGCATCGGCGCGGTGGGCGCCCCGTCGTCCGATGCCCGCAGCACCATCAGCATGCGCCGCAGTTCCTCCAACCCCTCCTTGCCGGTGGCGTCGATGGTGTCGAGCGCGGCGCGCGCGGTGTCCCGGTCGGAGTCGAAGACGAACCGGGCGAGACCGGTCTGCACGGAGATCACCGACATGTGGTGGGCCACCACGTCGTGCAGTTCGCGGGCGATGCGGCCGCGCTCCTCGGCGACTTCGCGCCGGGCACGTTCCGCCTGCTCCTGGCGCAGCCGACGGGCGAGTCCGTCCAGCCTGCGGGCGACGAGGCCGAACCGCCAGAGCATCGTCGGGTAGACGACGGCCTGCCCGACGACGGACGCGATCGAGTCGGTGTGGCTCACCACGCCCGCGTAGACCCAGGTGGCGCCCATCAGCGCCGCGCAGGGCACGGAGACGCGCGGGTGCCGCAGGGAGGCCACCGTGTAGACGGCGAGCATGGGGCCGAAGGAGCTCACCACGGGCCAGTAGCCGGCGGTGACGTACCCGCACCAGATGAGATGTACCAGGCAGCAGATGGCGACCGGTGACCGGCTGCGGACCGTGAGCGGCAGATGGACCAGGAACACCAGGGCGTAGCCGGCCGCGTCGAGCGGGTCCTGCCCCTGGCTCACGGCCTCCTGTGCGAGCAGCAGGGCCACACCGGCCAGCGCCGCGGCTATGAGCACGTCGACGACTGAGGGGCGAGACGGCCGGATCCGCACCGCCGCAGCGTATCGCCGCTCCCGGCGACCGGGCGTCAACCTCCTGCGGTACAGCGGAAGTTGCAGGAACCGCGCGTCTACCGCACTGCGTCGACCCGGAGTTCCACCCGGCGTGGGACGACGCCACGAGTGGCCCGCCCGTAGCGTCCTGGACCAGCACCACGACGAGCCGGCTGACCGTCGGCCGTCGCTTCCGAGAAGGGGAACCGGAACTCATGAAGATACGTAGAACCCTCGCCCTCACCACTGCGGCGGTCGCTCTCGGTGGCGGGCTCGCATTCGCCCCCGCCGCCTCCGCCGCCTCCTCCGGCAAGGCCGTCGCCCAGGCCATGTCCTGTTCGACCACGAAGATCAGCGACTACCGTGCGTCCGGCTGGTGCTCCGGCGGCAGCAACTGGCGCGTCGGCGTCAAGTGCACGGACGGCCAGCACTACTACTCCGGGATCAGCAGCATCCGCGGAACGAAGTACGTCGCCTGCGGCAGCGGCAGGATGACCCACCGCTGGATCGACATGTGGTGACCCTTCACCCAGGTCACCCGGGCTACCCGGGCCACCCGGGCCACCCGGGCGCAGGAGTTCACTGACGCCCTGCCGGCCACGACGGCACGGCGCCGGACGCCCGGCGGCCCGTCCTCCCCGGGGGTGAGGACGGGCCGCCGGGCCGGTTCCGGGCGTGTCAGCAGTGGTTGACGTAGCTCTGGATGTGTCCCGTCGACAGGTAGAAGTCGCTGACGTACCGGGATCCGCTGGGCGAGTAGAGCTTGGCCCAGATGTTGTAGCCGTTCACGGAGCTACCGGTGGTCCAGCAGTCGACCTCGACCTTGGTGCCGTTGGCGAGGGTGTACAGCGGGGAGGCCTGGGAGCTGGGGCCGGTGCGCACCGTCAGCCCGTTGGGCGCGCTCTGCACGTATGCGCACATCGCCCGCGAGTCGCTCCCGAAGGATCCGCACCGGAACGCGTCGGCGCTGGCCGCGGGCGCGAAGGCCATTCCGGCGGCGAGGATTGCGGCGGCTCCGGTCGCGACGACGGTTGCCTGAAGGCGTGAGGATCTCATCGTGTTCTCCCTGTGAAGTCGGTACGTCCCGCCAGTCCGTGCGGACTGTTCGGTCATGGACATGCAGGAAGTTACGCGGAGCGTCGGCCGGGCCACGTCAACCCGGGGGTTGGTCCCGGGTAAACCCTCGCGGTAGCCGCGCCGGTCGCCCGTGCCGCTCCGTCAGCCATGGCAGGGCCCGTCGACAGGGCCCGTCGGCAGGGCGGCGTGCCCGGCCGGTGCCGGGTGCCCGGCCGGTGCCGGGTGCCCGGCCGGTGCCGGGTGCCCTGCCGGTGCCGGGTGCCCTGCCGGTGCCGGGTGCCCGGCCGGTGCCGGGTGCCCTGCCGGTGCCGGGTGCCCTGCCGGTGCCGGGTGCCCTGCCGGCAATCGTGGCGTCGGCCGGTTGGGCGTCGGCGACACGTCCTCACCTGCCGCGGGGCACCGGAATGGTCAGTCCCACTTCGAACCCGCCCCGCGGGCCGGGGCCGGCGGTCACCGTCCCGCCATAGATACCGGCCCGCTCGCGCATGCCGATCAAGCCATGGGCAGCGGGCCCCGCGGTGGTACCGGCCGGCACCGGCTCCTGTCCGTCGTCGGTGACACGGACGCGGACCGTGGCTTCGTCATAGTGCACCGCGACGCTCGCGTTCGCGGCCGACGCGTGTTTCATGACATTGGTGAGGGCTTCCTGGATGACCCGGTAGACGCACAGGTCGACGCCTGGCGGCAGCGTGAACGGGGTGCCCGTGATCCGGACGTCGACGGGGACGCCCGCGGCTCCGACGCGCCGGGCCAACTGGTCCAGCCGCCCGAGTCCGGGCGGCGCGTTGCAGTCTCCCGCGCCCTCCCCTTCCTGGACGCTCTCCATCCCTTCCCTGAGCACGACAAGCATGCGGCGCATCTCCTCCATCGCCTCGTGGGCACTGCCCGCGATGGTGTCCAGCGCCTTGCGGGCCGTTTTCGGATCGGAGGTGAAGACGTATCCGGCCAGACCGGTCTGGACGGAGATCACGGACACGTGGTGCGCGATCACGTCGTGCAGTTCACGGGCTATCTTCATGCGCTCGGCGATGACGGCCCGCTGCGCCTTCTCCTCCTGCTCCAGGCGCAGTTGCTCGGTGAGCACGGCGAGCCGCTCGCCGCGCTCCGCGAGCCGCCGGGCCCGGTCGCCGGTCACCCACAGGACGGCGACCATCACGGTCACGAAGACCACGCTGAGCGGGCCGATCCCGGGCTCGGCGAGCCGCGTGCCCCACAGCAGCACGAGCAGCGACACGGCCGCGCACTTCGCCACGGCCCTGCGCGGGCACAGAGCCGCGACGGTGTAGAACGCGAGGCCCAGTCCGCAGACGACGACCACGTGGTAGTAACCCAGGGTGAAATAGCACAGCGTGCAGGACGCCGTACTGACCAGCACGGTCAGGGGAGCCCGGCGGCGCACGGCGAGCGGGAGGTAGACCAGGGCGATCAGGGCGTACGCCCATGCGTCGGCGGGCCGCCAGTAACCTTGCGGGTCGGGCCAGTTGCGGAGCATGGAGCTGGAGATCCAGACCGACACCACGGCGTAGACGGTGTCCGCCACCTGCGGGAAGACCCTGCGCACCGCCATGCTCCACGGGTGCCGCGCGGACATCGTCCGAGCCTGGGTCCGGAGCGATCGCTCCCCCCGGTTCTCAACCACAGCCACACCCCTGGTGGTACGTCGGCAGTCACCCTCGTCGCGGGCGTGGTTCAACCCATGTTCGGGGCAGGAGCGAACGGCCCTTCCGGCCGGCTGCGGCCCCTCGCCCAGCGCTGTGCCGGAGTGTCCCAGACAGGCCCGGCTCGGGCGACGGCGCGGGCCATAGTCGTAGCCCCGCTGATTCGAGGGCAGAGTGGGCTCATGGACCAGCCGCAGTCACCGACTCATTCCGGCGCACAGGCACGCGCATGGCTCGCCACCGCCGTAGAGGAGGCGCGGGCCGGGCTCGCCGAGGGTGGCATCCCCATCGGGGCCGCGCTCTACGGGCCGGACGGCAGCCTCCTCGGGCGCGGTCACAATCGGCGGGTCCAGGACGACGATCCCTCCATGCACGCCGAGACGGCCGCGTTCCGCGCGGCGGGACGGCAGCGGACGTATCGCGGTACGACGATGGTGACGACGCTCTCGCCGTGCTGGTACTGCTCCGGCCTGGTGCGGCAGTTCGGGATCTCGCGGGTGGTGGTCGGCGAGGACACGACCTTCCACGGCGGGCACGACTGGCTCGCCGGACTCGGCGTGGAGGTCCTGGTGCTGGACGACCCGGAGTGTGTGTCCCTGCTGCGTGACTTCGTCGAGAACAACCCGGCACTGTGGAATGAGGACATCGGTGACATCGGTGAGTAGGCCCAGGACGCCCCGCATCCCCACCATCGATCTGCGCCCCTGGCGCGACGGCGGCCCCGAGGTCCGCGCCCGGATCGCCCGCACGGTGGACGAGGCGCTCCAGAGCGCCGGTTTCCTCCTCGTCACCGGCCACGGCGTGGACCCGGCCCTGCGCGGCCGCGTCCGGGAGGCCGCCCGCGCCTTCTTCGTCCTGCCCGTCGAGGCCAAGCGGGCGTACGAGGTGAAGGTCGGCGGGCGGGGCTGGCTCGGGCCGGGAGCCGAGGCGAACGGGTACGCGGAGGGGACGCGGACGCCGCCGGACCTCAAGGAGTCGCTGACGTTCGCGACGCACGAGCCGTTCGACGACCCGGTCGTGAACGCCGAGTGGTACGCGCCGAACGTGTGGCCGGCGGAGGTGCCGGAACTGCGGGCGCCGTGCGAGGAGTACCTGGCGCGGATGGGCGAGCTGGAGAACCTCCTGCTCGCCCTCCTCGGCGAGGCGCTCGGCCTGGAGCCGGAGTTCTTCTCCCGGCACATGAGCCACCCCACCTACGGCTTCAACATCAACTGGTACCCGGGCACGGAGGTCATCGGCGACCCGGTGCCGGGCCAGTTCCGGATCGGCCCGCACACCGACTTCGGCACGGTCACGATCCTCGACCGACAGGCCGGGAAGGGCGGACTCCAGGTGTTCACGGACGAGGGCGGCTGGGAGGACGCCCCCTACGACCCCGACGCCTTCACCATCAACGTCGGTGATCTGCTGGCCCGTTGGACCGGGGACCGCTGGCGCTCCGGGCGCCACCGGGTCCTGCCGCCCCCGGCCGACGAACCCACCGAGGAGCTGATGTCGCTGGTCTACTTCGGCGAGTGCACCCCGGGCACGATCGTGGAGTCCGTGCCGCCGCCGGTCGGCCGGGTGGCGCACCCGCCGGTGGACTCGCACGTGTACCTGCGGGCGCAGCTGGACTCGATCACCGTCGGCTGACCCCTCGCTCCCTCGTCACGGCAGGGAGATCTCCTCACCCGGGAACCCTCGCGCCCCACAGACCGTCTCCCCCCGCATCCACATCACCTTGTATCGAGTGTTTGACACAAGATCCCGGCCCGGGGCATCTTGTACTCACTGCTTGATACAAGATGATCCGGGGGGATCTCCGCATGCTCGACACCGCCCCGCTCCGGCACCGGCTCCTCGACCACGCCGACCACTACGCCCGCTGGTCCGGGCTGGCCATCGGTCTCGTGCTCGCCCAGGCGCTGTCCACACTGGGGGACGTCGAGTTCGAGCAGCGCGTGGTGTTCTGCATCACCGCCTTCGGCCTGTGCGCGGTGGCCGGCGTCCTGCTCGCCGATGCCCTGACCCTGCGCCCCCAGGAGGCGGTCCGCACCGCGAGCCTCGCCCCGCGCCTGGTCAGAGACCACGTCCCCCCGCACATGGGCCCCCTGATCGCGCTCCAGGGGGTCTCCCTCGCCGTCCTGCTGGTGCTCACGGCCGCCACGGCCTCCGTCGACCCCGACCGCATCCTCAGCACGGGCAAGGTCCTCACCCTCACCTGCAACGGGATGCGCGCGACCGCCGGCCCGTGGCCCGGCCTGTACTACACCCTCCCGATGTTCGGCGCGCTCGCCATAGCCACCCCCACCTGCGTGTGGGCCCTGCGTCGCATCACCCACGGTCCGGGCGAGGAACAGCAGCGCCGGGACCGCGCGTGGGCCGTCACCGGGGCGTGGGGCCTGCTGGTGTCGAGCCAGCAGCTGTACGCCGTACTGATGGTCTCCCTCGCGCTGACGGAGACGGGCTGCGCCGGCGTGCTGGGCGTGCTCACCTTCTGGGTGTTCTACCCGCTCGCCCTCCTGAACCTGTTCACCGTCGCCTGGTCCCTGGTCACCGTGGTGGCACCCCGGGCCGTCGACGACGAGGCGACAGAGGGGGTCTCCGACGATGAGTGAGGCCGCCGTCCGCGTCGACACCACCAGCCAGGTCCCGCCGTACGAGCAGATCCGCGCCCAGCTCGCCGCCCTGATCGTCACCGGCCGGCTGGCCGAGGGCGACCGGCTGCCGACCGTCCGCCAGCTGGCCACCGACCTCGGGCTCGCCCCGGGCACGGTCGCCCGCGCCTACCGCGAGCTGGAGGCCGGCGCGCTGATCCGCACCCGCCGGGGGGCCGGCACCCGGGTGGCGGCCCCACCGGCCCGACCACCCCACCCCGACACCCACCAACTCACCACTCTGGCACGCGACTTCACCTCCTCGGCCCGCGCCCTGGGCGCGGACCCGGAGGCGATCCTCACCGCCGTACGCGACGCTTTGGGGCCGGAGCGGCCGGGCCCGCCCTGAGCGCGGTCATCGGTGCAGGGCCGTCCAGAAGACCGGGCCGAGGATGCCGTCGTAGGTGATCCCCTCGGCGCGGCAGAACTCACGCACCGCCTGTTGGGTCCGCGCGTCGTAGACACCGTGGTCCGCAACGGCGTAGCCGCGCCGGATGAGCAGGCATTGCAGATGGGCGACGCCGGAACCGGATTCACCGATCCGGAAGCCGGTGGGATGCGACGGGGCGCCCCACGGGCATTCGGCGGGCTCGACGGCGAAGGCCCGCGCGGGGGTGTCGGCAAGCGCCGGTGCCGCGCTCGGGCCGAGCGCGAGGCCGGTCACGACCGTGAGGAGAGCGGCGAGTCCGGGACCCGCGCGGCCCGGGCGGGGACGGGGCCCGCGAGGCGTACGGAACATACCGGGCATGACGTGGTTGCCTCCCATTGCTGTGCGAGGTGCGCGGTGGGGGAAACAGGTGTCGGCCCGCGGTCGGGGACCGCGGGCCGACAGTGAGGCACGGATGCGGTCAGCAGCCGTTGCGCAGGCGGTTCCAGGTGATGGGCCCGATGCGGCCGTCGACGCCTATGCGGCAGGTGGCCTGGAAGTCACGGGTGGCCGTTCGGGTGTTGCCGCCGAAGTCACCGTCGACGCCGGTCGGGCCGATGTAGAAGCCCCAGTACTGGAGCAGACACTGGGCCTCGCGCACGGCGTTTCCGGTGCTGCCGTACGCGATCTCGGGCGGGGTGACGGCGCCGTGGTACCCGCAGTAGAGGGCGGTGGGGGCGAATTCCTTTGCCGGGGCAGCCGGGGCCGCCGTCGCGCTGGTCATGGAGATGGCACTGGTGCCGGCCATCAACGCGGCCACGACCGCGCCGGATGCGGCGAGCCTTCGGATGCGTCTCATTTCTGTTCACTCCTGTACTGGGTGACAGTTCGGACGACTCGAAGCTATGAGACGCCACGCTCCAGCGTGAAGGAGTGTTCCAGCCGGGTCACCCCTCCCCCTACCGTCACTCCTGACCAGCGAGTTGCTTCATGGGACACCTAGGGGCGCAACTCCACCAGGGGCATCGACAGGACCGGAATGTCCGATTCCCCGTACAGAAACGCGAAGTGAGGACTGCCGAACGACGTCGGCGTCGTCCACCCTCACCGTCGCCACAGGGGCACCTCCTCCAGCGGCTCCAGCACCGAGTAGTCGCCGAAGCTCCGCCGGTACCGCAGGTGCCGGGTCTCCTGGGTGTGCCCGCGCTGCCACTCCTCCACCGCCGCCGGATCACTCCGTACGCCCGACTCCGCGCCGCACTCCGTCTCGTCGCCCGACACGCACCGCGCCTCGTACTCCGGCTCCGCCGTGGCGTCCTGCGCGATGACGTACGGCACGTACCGGAACACCCGCCGCGTACGGGCGCCTCCGGCGTGCTCCCGTCGCTGATGGTGCCGCAGCAGCACGTTCGCGTCGGTCTCCGCGCTCCGGTCGTACCGGGCCCGCGCCTCGTCCCGCCCTACGGCCAGATCGGCGCAGGCCGCGCAGCCGGGCACCGGAACGGGCGGGCTGCCCAAGGGGTCATGTCGACGCACCGTCACACCCTCCTCTTCGTCCGGTGGTTGGCCGCCCTCACCAGCGCCCCGATCCGCTCCTCCGCCGTCGCCGGCCGCAGCGTCCCCGGGTCCGCCTCCCACTCCCGGCCGCCGCCCACCGGCCGCAGCATCGCGTAGGGCCCGACCCTGTCCCGGTACTCCCCCACGCGCCGCGTCCGCGGATCGTAGACAAGCTGTCCCTCTGGTTCCACGCACACTCCACAGCCCTGTTCCGTCACTCTGGGTGTACACAGCGTCGCCGAAGGGAACGGTCGCCATCAATGCGGTACGTGTGGCACTGGGCCTTTGCCACGGACGGCACGAGGGGGACGTCATGACGAGGCGGAACGCGGAAGGGGCGGGCGGGGCCGGGAGTTCGGCCCTGTTCGGCGAGGTGCTGCGGCACTACCGCGAAGCGGCGCTGCTGACCCAGGAGTCCCTCGCGAGAGAGGTCCCGTGCGACCGCTCCCAGGTGGCGAAGGTCGAGGCGGGCACACGGGTGCCGAGCGAGCAGTTGGCGAAACGGTGCGATGAAGTGCTGGACACGGGTGGGGTGTTGGTCAGGATCTGGGCCAAGGTCGACTGGTATCCGGCGGTCCAGCATCCTGATTGGTTCGAGCGCCGGGTGGAGATGGAGACGGTGGCGGTCGGACTGCGGGAGTACCAAGAGCGACTGGTGCCCGGCCTGTTGCAAACGGCGGACTACGCCCGGGCACTCTTCTCCCGGGCCACGGCGGACGAAGAGGTGGAGGAACGTGTCCGGGCCCGAATGAGCCGCCAGCCCCGCTTCCTGTCCGACGAGGGCCCGCTGTACGTCGTCGTTCTGGACGAGAGTTGTCTCCGCACCGCCGTGGGCAGTCCCGACATCATGCGGGAGCAGTGCGAACATCTGCTGAGCGTGGGTCGGCGCCCCAACATCCGTATCCAGGTGGCTCCGGCGGACCTCTTCGGAATCTTCCGTCCCAGGCAGTCGATGTCCTTGATCGAGCTGCCCGACGAACGATGGCTCTACTCCGAATCGATGGACCACAGCCACTTCAGCAACGAACCGACGGCTTACGCCCGTTATAGCCGAACCTATGATGTCCTCAGGGCCGACATCCCGTCAGCTCAAGAGTCCGCCGCCCTGATCAGCGACGTGATGGAGGGGTACGAGCAGCATGGACAAGTACGAGCTGAGCGCGGCGACATGGATCAAGAGCAGCCACAGCGGCGACAACGGCGGCAACTGCATCGAAGTAGCCCCCGATATCCCCGGCCTCGTCCCCGTCCGCGACAGCAAGAACCCTGACGGCCCGGTACTGGTCATCAACCGCTCCGCCTGGCTCACCTTCATAGGCGCCGTACGGTCGGGTTCGTAAACGAACGGGCAGACTTCGCCGTACTCCGAAACAACTGCCCCTCCCTCCACAGCTGTTGATACCCACAGCAGCTATGACAACGGCAACGACGCAGACCCACACCCTCTTCGACATACCCACGGCGTACGAGCACTCCGACGCCCTCCCCTTCGTGGTGCTGGCGGAAGCCGGGGGAACCGGCCGGAGCACGGCGCTGCGGGAGCTGCGGGCCGCGTACACGGGACGGATGCCTGTCGCCCTGATCGACGGCGAGGAGGCGCGGTTCGACCGGCCTCCGCAGGGCCGGCCCCCGGAGACCTGGTCGCCCGCCTACGAGGCGCTGTCGGCCGTCGCGGAGCAGCTCGGGGAGCCCGTGGGCGGGGCGGGGCGGATCACCTTCCCCCGGCTGGCGTGCGGGCTGCTCGCCGTCGCGGCCGGGGGCTGGGGGGATCGCGGGCTGTCGCGGGTCTGCGCCGAGGCCGAGCGGGTGCTGCTGCTGAGCGACACGGGCGGCTGGCTGGCGGGACGGTGGGTGGGAAAGGCCGTGGCGCGGCTGGTGTCGTCGATGTCGGTGCAGGGGCAGCCGGCGGTGGAGGCGATCATCGAGGCGGCGCTGGAGGCGTTCAGCGAGGGGATGTCGTCCTCGCACCGGCGGCTGCGCCGGGGCGCGGTCTGGTACCGCGACCATCCGCACGCGTCCGGCAACCCGAAGCTCGGCCTGGTACTCCTCTCACGGCACTTCAGGGCGGGCGGCGACGCCCGCACCCACGCTGAACACCAACTCGTACGGGCACTGCTCGCGGACCTGGACGACGCGTACGCGGGGGTCGTGCCCCGGGCGCAGCGGGCCGGCCGGCCGGTGGTCCTGCTGGACAACGTGCAGGAGACGGCCGGGCGGCGGTTGATGGAGTCCGTCCTGCACGACCGGGCCGACGGCAGGGCCGACCGGGTGGCGTTCTTCGCCGGACTGCGCGGCCGGGACCATCCGGCCCTGCGGAACGCCACCCGCCGCACGCTCCCCGGGATGGCCGGTACGGGCGGCTGGACACCGGGCAGTACGCCGTCGTCACGGGCCCTGCTGGTGTCCCTGCCGCCCCCTGTGGGCCCCTGAGAGCTTGTCCGTACGCCGAAGGCCGGTTCCCATGTGACGTGGTCATGGGAACCGGCCTTCGGTGTGCGAAGCCGTACGGCGGCGGTGGTGGAGGTGCCGGGGCCGAACGGTCAGGCCCGGCCTCCGACGGAGTGCAGCACGGCCAGGCCCACGTCCGCGTAGGAGTGCTTGCCGCTGACGAAGATGTTGACGCCGTAGTAGTTGAACAGCCAGCAGGCGAAGGCGACGATCGCGATGTACGCGGCCTTGCGGCCCTTCCAGCCGGCCGTGGCGCGGGCGTGCAGGTAGCAGGCGTAGGCGACCCAGGTGATGAAGGACCAGGTCTCCTTCGGGTCCCAGCCCCAGTAGCGGCCCCACGCGTCGCCCGCCCAGATCGCGCCCGCGATGATCGTGAACGTCCACAGCGGGAAGACGGCCGCGTTGACGCGGTACGAGAACTTGTCGAGGGAGGCCGAGGCGGGCAGCCGCTCCATGACGGAGGTCGCGAACCGGCCGGGCCGCCCGCCGCTCGCGAGCTTGCTCTCGTAGGAGTCCTTGAACAGGTACAGGATCGTGCCGACCGCGCCCACGTAGAAGACCGCGCCGCAGAAGATCGCGGTGGAGACGTGGATGTAGAGCCAGTACGAGTGGAGGGCGGGAACCAACTGGTCGCTGGCGGTGTACAAGACAGTGACGGCGAGACCGAGATCGAGGAGGACCGTCGTGATCAGCGGAAGCCCGAGCCAGCGCACGTTCTTCTTCAGCGCGAGCAGCGCGAGGTACACCCCGACGGCCACGGTGGAGAAGGTGATGTTGAACTCGTACATGTTGCCCCACGGCGCCCGCTGCACCGAGAGGGCCCGGGTGAGCACCCCGCCGAATTCGACGACGAAGGCCAGCGCGGTGAGGGACACGGCGATACGGCCGTAGAGGTCGCCCTGCTCGTCCCCGCCGTGCGCACCCGGCCCGTCCGGCACGTCCCGGGCACCGGCGGCGGCCCGCACGACCACCTTCGGCCGCTCCAGCACGCTGGTCCCGCCGGCGGACTTCACCGTCACCGCGGGCGCGTCCGCCTTCTTGGCGTCCTTCGGGTCGGAGGTGAGCGCGGCGGCCGTGCGGCCGACCTTGCTCCGGCTCCCGAAGAGCCACTCGGCGATGTACGCGAAGAAGGCCAGGGTGTACACGGCCATCGCCGAATAGATCAGCGTGTTGCTGATGTTGGCGAGGTTTTCGTTGGTGGCGGCGGCGAGAGTCACTGCTCAGCCCCTTCGGAGGGTACGGCTGGGGGTTTGGGGGTGGATGAGTCCGGGCCCGCGCTGTCCGCGGGCGATCGTGGCGCAGGGGCGGCGGGTTCGGGGGCGTCGGGCTCGGGGGCGTCGGACTCGGGGGCGGTGGGCGCTTCGGCATGGACGACCGCCGCCAGGTCGCCCAGCTCCTCCGGCACCTTCGCCGACTCGCTGCGGCCCAGCCCGGCCATCTCCACGACGGTCACCCCGTCCGGCCCGGTCACCGCCCGCACCCACACCCGTCGGCGCTGGATGAACAGGGACCCGGCGAGTCCGAGGATGGCGGTGATCGCGCCGCCGAGGGCCCATCCGCTGCCGGGCTGCTGGGTGATCTGGAAGCCGGCCCACTCCCTGACCCCGTCGAAGGTGATCGTGCCCGCCCCGTTCGGCAGCGTCATGGACTCGCCGATCCGCAGGTTCTCCCGCACCTGCGCGCCCTTGGAGTCCTTGAACTCCTTCAGCTTGGACTTGTCGAGCTGGTACACGCTCTGCGGGATGCCCGCGTTGACCCGGAGGTCACCGTGGTACGGCTCCAGGTTGAGCACGGGGTTCAGCAGCGCGGGGAACTGCGAGACCACGGCGGTGTTCTTGCCGCCGTACGTCGGAAGGAAGAAGGCCTGGATGCCGAGCTGGTCCCACGCGCCCTTGGCGTCGCGGTAGCCGTCCATGACCTTGATCACACCGGTGGAGGTGATATTGGGATCCAGCGGCAGCAGCGGCGCCGCGTCCTGGAAGACGACCTTGCCCCGGCCGTCCTTGATGGTGACGACGGGAGCGTATCCGTGGCTGACCAGGTAGACCTTCGAGTCGCCGATCTCCAGCGGCTTGTTGACCTCGATCCTGGTCGGCCGCTCCTTGCCGTCGGCGCCGACCGCGTAGTCGACGGAGGCCTCGAAGACGCGCGGCGTGCCCTTGTTGGGGCCGCTCGTCTCGTACGTGGCCCGGAAGTTCTTGAGGTCGAAGCTGAAGGGGTTGAGGTCGTCGGCGGTGAAGAGGTTGCCGGACTTGAAGTCGTCGTACTGCGTGAGGGTGTTGGCGAAGCCGTCGCCCTCGACGATCAGCTTGTTGCCCTCGGACCGGTAGAGCTGGCCCCAGGCGAAGGCGACGAGCATCACGATCAGGGCGATGTGGAAGGCGAGGTTGCCGGCCTCCCGCAGATAGCCCTTCTCGGCGGCGACGGCGTCCCCGGCGACATGCGCGCGGAACCGGCGCTTCTTCAGCGCCTTGAGCGCGGCCTCGCGGACCTGCTCCGGCGTGGCCCGCGTGCGCCAGGTCGCGTAGGCGGGCAGCCGGGTCAGACGCCTGGGCGCGCCCGGCGGGCGGCCCCGGAGCTGGCCGACGAACTGCCCCGTGCGGGGCACGATGCAGCCGATGAGCGAGACGAAGAGGAGGATGTAGATCGCCGAGAACCACACCGAGCTGTAGACGTGGAACAGCCCGAGCTTCTCGTAGAGGGGCCCCAGTGTGTCGTGGCGCCGCATGAAGTCGACGACCCGGGACTCGTCCTGGCCCGACTGCGGGATCAGCGAACCGGGGATCGCCGCGAGCGACAGCATGAACAGCAGCAGCAGCGCGACCCGCATGGACGTCAGCTGACGCCAGAACCAGCGGGCCCACCCGATCACGCCCAGCGAGGGCAGGTGGGGCGCGTCCTCCTCCGGTGCGGTGGAGAGCTGCGAGCCGGCGGCGCCGAGGTCGTTGTCGTCGGGGGTCCCGCTCGCGCGCCGGGCGGCGTTCTCGCGGTTGCCGGAGTCGGTCGTCGTCATTGGCTCAGATCCCAGGGGTGAAGCCGGCGGACCAGACCTGCATCTCCTGAATGATGCGGTCCCAGGCGCCGGTCAGCATGAGCAGTCCGATCGTGATCATCATGCCGCCGCCGATGCGCAGCACCCACGCGTAGTGCCGCTTGACCCAGGCGAAGGCGCCGAGCGCCTTGCGGAAGGCCACCGCGGCGAGCACGAAGGGCAGGCCCAGCCCCAGACAGTACGCCACCATCAGCAGGGCCCCGCGACCGGCGCTGGCCTGTTCGAGGGCGAGGGCGTTGACCGAGGTGAGGGTGGGTCCGATGCAGGGGACCCAGCCGATCCCGAAGAGGGCGCCCAGTATCGGGGCGCCCACGAGTCCGGTGGCCGGTTTGGTGTGGAAGCGGAACTCTCGCGCGGTGAACCAGGGCATCAGCCCCATGAAGAACAGGCCCATGGCGATCATGAGTACGCCGAGCACCTTGTTGAGCACGTCCTGGTGCTCCAGCAGGGTCTGGCCGAAGTACCCGAAGAGCGCGCCTCCGGAGACGAAGACGAAGGTGAAGCCGAGCACGAACAGCCCGGCCCCGGCCACCATCCGGCCCCGGCGCGCGTCGACCAGGTCGGTGCCGCCGACGCCGGTGACGTACGACAGATAGCCGGGCACGAGCGGCAGGACACAGGGCGAGAAGAAGGAGACGAGCCCGCCGAGGACGGCGATGGGCAGGGCGAGCAGGAGGGCCCCGTCGAACACGGTCCTGTTCAGCTCGGCGGCGGTCGTGGTCAGCGCGGCAGCCATGGCCGGATCGGACATTCCGGGCACGTCACTTCTCCGCGAGGATCGGCTTGAGCATCTTGCGCAGCTTCTCCTCACTGAGCGCCTGCTGGGTGCGCGCCGCGAGCTTGCCGTCCCGGTCGACGACGAGGGTGGAGGGGATCAACTGCGGGTTGAGCGACCCCTTCTCGAAGCGCAGCAGGAGCTTGCCCGTGGGGTCGTAGAGGCTCGGGTACGTGACCTTGTACTGCTCCTCGAAGGCGACCGCCGGCCGGGTGCTGGTGTCCCGTGTGTTGATGCCGACGAACTGCACGCCCTGGTCGGCGAGGTCCTCTGCCACCTTCGCCAGGTTGGGTGCCTCGGCGCGGCACGGTGCGCACCAGGAGCCCCACACGTTCAGGACGATGATCTTGCCCTTGTAGGCGGAGAGGTCGAGCCGGTCGCCGTCGATGGTCTTGCCGGAGAGATCGGGCGCGGTGGCCCGGTCCCCCTTCTTCACCGTCGCGATCCCGTCGGAGCCGGTGATGAACCCGGTCCCACCGCCCCCGCCCTCGATGCCGCCGCCCGCGCAGGCGGACAGCGTCAGCACCAGGGCGACGGCCCCGGCGGCGAGCAAAGCGGCACGACTGCGGCTCGTACGGACACTCATGTGAAAAGTTTCGCATGCCCGTTTCGGGGGCTTACGGCGGGGTCGACAGCCCTTTGGTGCGCAGGTCAGGCGGCCGAACCGGCCCCCAGGAACTCCTTCCACCCGCCCGTCGGCTGCTGCCCCACCCCGAGGGTCTGGAGCTTGGCCAGGACGTCCGGGGTCTGCGCGTCCATCCAGTCCACGAACTGCCGGAACGAGACGATGCGCACGTCCCCGTCCTTGGCCTTCTCCTTGGCCCGCGCGATGTGCTTGAGGGCATCCTCGACGGCGTCCATGTAGACCCCGCCGTTCCACTCCTCGAAGTGGTTGCCTATGAACAGCGGCGCCCGGTTCGTCTCGTACGCGCGCTGGAACCCGGCGACGTACGCGCCGGTCGCCTGGGTGCGGTAGGCCGGGTAGTTGGCGGGCGGGGCCTGGGTGGAGTTCTGCGACTGGTTGAACATGATGTTGTAGTCCATGGACAGCACCTCGAAGCCGCGGCCCGGGAACGGCACGGACTGCAGCGGCAGGTCCCAGATGCCCTGCTTCTTCTTGGGCCAGACCTGGAGGCCGCCGGGCGAGGAGGAGTCGTAGCGCCAGCCCAGCTCGCGTGCGGTGGGCAGCAGGTTCTCCTGCCCCAGCAGACAGGGCGTGCGGCCGCCGATCAGCTCCTTGTCGTAGTCGAACGGCAGCGGTTCGACATCCGTCCAGCCGCTGTTGGTCCTCCACTCCTTGACGAACGACTTCGCCTGCTCGATCTCGCTGCGCCACTGCTTGGGCGTCCAGTTCCCGACCGAGCCGTTGCCGCCGCAGAAGTGGCCGTTGAAGTGGGTGCCTATCTCGTGTCCGTCGAGCCATGCGGTACGCACGTGACCCAGCGTCGACTTGATGTGTTCGTCCGTCAGATAACCGATGTCCGAGGCGCCGGGGGCGTTGTTCGGCGGGAGATACACGCGCTTTTTCGACTCCGGAAGGAGATAGATACCGGAGAGGAAGAACGTCATATGGGCGTCGTGATCCCGACCGGCCTTCAGAAACCGCTCGAAAAGACCGTTCCCGACGTCACCGGCCCCGTCCCAGGAGAACACCACGAACTGCGGTGGCTTCTCGCCGGGCGCCAGCGGCCGCGGCCTGCCCGGCTGGTTCGGCTGCTTCCCCGTGTACGAGGTCGAGCCGTCACCCAGCGGCTTCGCCTTCTTCCCCGGCTTTTTCCCGCCGGGCTTCCTGCCGCCCCCGGACCCCCCGGCCCCGCCCGGCTCGCCCCCGAGCCCGGTCCCACACCCGGTCAGCCCCAGCCCCGCGGCCGCCCCCGCCCCGAGCCCGAGCATCCCCCTCCGCGATATCCCGCGCATTACGTCCCCCTCGGTCATTCCACGCACCAGTTCACGTGAAGCACACCGTCTGAGAGGCCCGAAAGGACGAGAGGGTTCCCATTGATCTACACCCGGCACGAATCTTTTACGATCCGCCCTACGCGCTTCCGTCCCATTGAGAACCCCGCACCCCAGGAAAGCCTTTTCCCCGGGCCGCAGGGCACCGCACGGACCCCCTCGGCATCGCGGAGAACCACACGAACACCCCCACCAAGCAGCCCTTCCCCCACCCACCACGCACGGGGGCGCCCAGGGGCGCGGGCACCTTTCCAGGGCCGCAGGCAGCTTTTAAGGGGCGCGGGGAACTGCGCGAACACCCCCACCGACCCGCAACCCCCAACAACCACGCCACCCCGCAGGGACGTCTCAGGGCCGCAGGCAGCACCTCACGGCCGCAGGCAGCCTTCCAGGGGCGCGAGGAACTGCGCGAACACCCCCACCGACCCGCAGCCCCCCGACAACCACACCACCCCACCCGCAGGGACGTCTCAGGGCCGCAGGCAGCCTTCCAGGGGCGCGGGGAACTGCGCGAACACCCCCACCGACCCGCAGCCCCCCGACAACCACACCACCCCACCCGCAGGGGCCCCGTCAGGGGCGCGGGGAACTGCGCGAAACCACCACCACCGGCCCACAGCCCCCCAACGCCCACCCCTCACCCCACCCCAAGCGGAGCGCTCACGCTCCGAAGGCCTTCGATTTCCCCTTCGCCGGCTTCGCCCCCGCCAGCAGATGCGCCGGCACCAGATCCCGCGCGGGCTCGCTGTACCCGACGGACACGATCCTGTCGCCCTGGTACGTGAACGTCGTCAGGGACGCCAGCGTGCACTGCCGCCGGCGCGGATCGTGCCAGAGCCGCCGCCGCTCGACGTACGACCGCACGATCCAGATCGGCAGCTGATGCGAGACGAGCACCGCCTCGTGCCCCCGCGCCGCGTCCTTCGCCGCGTCGAGCGCCCCCATCATCCGCACGACCTGGTCGACGTACGGCTCGCCCCACGACGGCTTGAAGGGGTTGACCAGGTGCTTCCAGTTCTCCGGCCGCTTCAGCGCGCCGTCACCGACACCGAACGTCTTGCCCTGGAAGACGTTGTCCGCCTCGATGAGCCGCCCGTCGGTCGCGAGGTCCAGCCCGTGCGCCTTGGCGACCGGCGTCGCCGTCTCCTGCGCCCGCTCCAGCGGGGACGCGCCGACGTGCGTGACGTCCCGGGACGCCAGATGCTCGGCGACCCGGTCGGCCATCCGGCGCCCGAGGTCGGAGAGGTGGTAGCCGTCGAGGCGCCCGTAGAGAATCCCGTCCGGATTGGCGACCTCGCCGTGCCGCATCAGGTGGACGACCGTGATGTCACTCATGCTGCCGAAGCCTCCGCTGCTGCCCGCGCCGCCGCCGGAAGGGCGTCGGCGATCCGCTGAACCGCCCGATCGTCGTGCGCGGTCGACACGAACCACGACTCGAACGACGACGGCGGCAGATAGACGCCCTGCGACAGCATCGAGTGGAAGAACGCGTTGAAGCGGAAGGACTCCTGCGCCTTGGCCTCCTCGTAGTTCCGCACGGGCGTGTCCGTGAAGAACACGGAGAACATGTTGGAGGCGTTCTGCACCGTGTGCGCGACGCCCTCCTTGGTGAGCGCCTCCGAGACGAGCCCCTGGATCCGCCGCGACACGGCGTCGACGACGTCGTAGGCCGCCGCGTCCAGCAGCCGCAGCTGCGCGAGCCCGGCGGCGGTCGCGACCGGGTTCCCGGAGAGCGTGCCGGCCTGGTAGACGGGTCCGGCGGGCGCGAGGTACGCCATCACGTCGGCCCGCCCCCCGAAGGCGGCGGCGGGGAAGCCACCGCCCATGACCTTGCCGAAGGTCATGAGGTCGGGGACGACCCCGTCGATGCCGAACCATCCGGCCCGGCTGGTGCGGAACCCGGTCATGACCTCGTCGGAGACGAACAGGGCGCCGTGCTCGGCACACACGTCCTTGAGGCCCTGGTTGAAGCCCGGCAGCGGCGGTACCACGCCCATGTTGCCCGGGGAGGCCTCGGTGATGACGCAGGCGATCTCGCCGGGGTGGGCGGCGAACGCGGCCCGTACGGCGTCGAGGTCGTTGTAGGGCAGCACGATGGTGTCGGCGGCCTGGGCGCCGGTGACGCCCGGGGTGTCGGGGAGCGCGAACGTGGCGACCCCGGAGCCGGCGGCGGCGAGCAGCGAGTCGACGTGACCGTGGTAACACCCGGCGAACTTCACGACCTTGCCGCGGCCGGTGAAGCCGCGGGCGAGCCGGATCGCGGACATGGTGGCCTCGGTCCCGCTGGACACCAGCCGCACCTGCTCCAGCGGCCCGACCCGGTCCACCATCTCCTCGGCGAGCGCGACCTCGCCCTCACCGGGCGTACCGAAGGAGGTGCCGCGCGAGACGGCCTCCTGAACAGCGGCGATGACCTCGGGACGGGAGTGCCCGAGGATCATGGGACCCCACGAACACACAAGATCTACATACTCGCGGCCGTCGGCGTCCGTCAGATACGGACCGGTACCCGACACCATGAACCGGGGCGTACCGCCCACGGCGCGGAAGGCGCGCACGGGAGAGTTCACGCCGCCGGGCGTGACGGCCGCCGCGCGCTCGAAAAGAGTCTGCGAAACTGGGGCTTCGTACGGATAGCTCACACAGGCCATGGTGTCAGAGGCTCCGGAGATCCCGCCGACTGGTGTTTGCGCACACGTTTCGGCGAGCGGTCGCGGGGGAGGTCACTGACACGATGATCGGGTTGCGCGGCGGGGGTCACGCGGCCCAGAAATGCGTTCGGGTGGAGATATGCATCGCGGTGGCGGACTGGGCGACGGGACCGGTGACCTCGGTCCTCGTCGTGCCCGGCGGGGCAGGCACCGACGCGAGGCGGAGGAGGCCGCGGAGACCCGGCAGGAGCGCGGCGCGTCCACCGACCGGGGCGCCTCGGCCGACCGCGGCGGCCCTCCGGACCGCGCCGCGCCCACGGAGCGGAGCACACCGGGTGAGCTGACCGGATCGGCGACGCCCGGTCCGCAGGTCCCGACGCCGGTGCCGCCTTCCGCACCCGTCGTTCCCGTGGTGCCCCCCGTACCTCCGGTGCCTCCCGTGCCGCCGGCCCCGGTCGCACCACCCGCGCCCTCGGGGTCATCGGGGTCACAGCCCCCGTACACCCCGCAGGGTCGGCCGGGCGTGTACGGTCCGCAGGGTGCACACGGCACCCACGACGCACACGGTCAGCAGGGCGACGCCGACCGTACCGACCACACCGAGCGCAAAGCGGCGGATACCGACCGCTCCGAGACCGGTGGCGACCGTATACAGAGCGGTTCCGACCGGGTCCCGTCCAATGGCTCCGACCGGATCCAGAGCGGTGGGCCTGAGCGGATCGGGCGCCGCAGCCGTATGGACGGTATGGACCGTATGGATCGTGCCGATCATGTGGATCGCGTCAATCGTGTGGACGGAATGGATCAGACGGACCGGATGGACCGGCCTGACCTGGTGGATCGCAGGAGTCGCGCGGAGCGCAGGAGCCGCGCGGACCGCAAGGACCGTACGGACCGCATCGAGAGTGCGGACCGGGTGGACGGCCTGGACCACGTGGTCAACCGGCTCCGGGCGGGGAGCGGGAATGGTGGTCGGGTGGGGGTGACGTACAAATACTTCGGCGCGCCCGACGGCGCGACCGCGGCCCGTGTCCCGATCTCGATGCGCCCCGAGGAACTCGGCGGCGACGAACTCGGGATGAACGGCATGTTCACCAAGATCAAGCCGGAGACGATGGCCGCGATGGTGCTGACCGGCATCGAAGGCGTCCCCCTGCACAAGGTGCCCCCGCTCGAACTGGTCGTCCTGCACCCCGACTACGCCGTGGTGAAGCTCCCGATGACCGTCGTCGACCCGCTCAGGGGCATCGGCGAGGAAGCGGTCGGCGCGGCCGCGTTCATCTGGTCGACGGTCCCGGACCGGGGTGGCCCCCGCGACGCCTTCAACGTCTACCAACTCCTCCACGAGTGGCAGGACTTCAGCCACCGCCTGCACGAGGCGGGCCACCAGCCGTACTGCCTGGTCTGGCCGTGAGCTGACCTCCACGAGGTCCGGGCGGGGTTCTCGCGACCCCGCCCTCGTCATGTGCCGGATCGGCGCGCCCGCGGCCGGTCGGCTCCGCGGCGGCCGGGTCGGGCGGAGCGGCATCCCGGCGGCCAGGGCCGTCCGGGCCGGGACCACCGGTCTGGGTGCGTTCCGCGCGCCCGCCCTGTGGTGAGGGGAACCCTGTGTGGCGGGAGTGACGTCTCCGGAGTCGGGACAGAGATCACGACCACGTAGGGAGAAGACCTTGGAAAGCAAGGGATCAGGCCTCCGCCGTCGCACGGTGCTCGGTCTGGGCGGCTTGAGCGGTCTGAGCGCCGTGGGTGCGCTCGGCACGCTCGGTGCCGGGGCGGCGCACGCCTCGGCGCCGGGCGGTACGGGGCTCGCGGGCCGACTGGGCGAGCTGGAGCGGGAGTACTCCGCGCGGCTGGGGGTCTTCGCCCACGACACGGCCACCGGGCGCACGGTGGCGTACCGGGCGGACGAGCGGTTCCCCCTCTGCTCGGTGTTCAAGACGCTCGCGGCGGGGGCCGTGTTACGGGACCTCGACCGCGACGGCGAGTACCTCGCCCGGCGGATCCACTACACGAAGGAGTACGTCGAGGCGGCGGGCTACCACCCCGTCACGGGTACGGCCGAGAACGTCGCGGCCGGTATGACCGTCGGGGAGCTGTGCGCCGCGACCGTCTCGCACAGCGACAACGGGGCCGGCAATCTGCTGCTGCGCGAGCTGGGCGGGCCCACCGCGATCACCCGCTTCTGCCGCTCGCTGGGCGACCGGACGACCCGCCTCGACCGCTGGGAGCCCGAGCTGAACACGGCGGAACCGTGGCGGACGACGGACACCACCACCCCGCGGGCGATCGGCGGGACCTACGCGCGGCTCCTCCTGGGACGGGTCCTGCCGGACGCGGACCGGGACCTGCTGACCGGCTGGCTGGTCGCCAACTCGACGAACGTCGAGCGGTTCCGGGCCGGTCTCCCCGCCGACTGGACGCTCGCGGACAAGACCGGCGGCGGATCGGCGTACGGGGTCGCCAACGACGTCGGCGTCGTCCGGCCGCCCGGCCGCCCACCCCTCGTCCTGTCCGTGCTGTCGACCAAGTACGACCCCGAGGGCCCCACGGACAACCCGCTGGTGGCCAGGGCGGCGGGGCTGGTCGCGGGGGCGCTCACGGCGTAGCCGCGTCCACCGGCCGGGGGTCGGGCCGGCGTGCCGTCCGACCCCCGGCCGCCGCTGGCCCCGAGCCCCCTGTGGGCCGCAGCATGAGGGGCATGAGCGATGTGAACGACGCGAGCGGCATCAGTGACATGAGCGGTACGGGTGGTCCAGGAGGCGTCGGCGGCATGCGGGTCTCGCGGCGGGCCCGCGCCGTCGCCCCCTTCTACGCCATGGAGTTCGCCAAGCAGGCCGCCTCGCTGACCGCGCGGGGCCATGACGTCGTCAAACTCAGCCTCGGGGAACCGGACTTCGGCGCTCCCCCGGCCGTCGTGGCGGCGATGCGGGACGTCATGGACGGCCGGCCGATGACGTACACCGCGGCGCTCGGACTGCCGGCCCTGCGGGAGGCCGTCGCGGGGTTCTACCGCGATCAGCACGGCGTCGAGGTCGACCCGGGCCGGATCGTCGTCACGGCGGGCGCCTCGGCCGCGCTCGTGCTGGCCACCGCCGCCCTCGTGGACCCCGGTGACGAGGTACTCATCGGCGACCCCTCCTACCCCTGCAACCGGCAGATCGTCGAGAGCTTCGGCGCCGAGGTCACCCTCGTGCCCACCACCGCCGCGAGCCGGTTCCAGCTGGACGCGGCGGCGGTGCGGGCGCACTGGACGGACCGTACGCGCGGGGTGATGGTCGCCACCCCCTCCAACCCCACCGGCACCTCCGTCCCCGCCGACGAGCTGGCCGCGCTCTGCGACCTGGCCCGTGAGCGCGACGCCTGGCGACTCGTCGACGAGATCTACCTCGACCTCGGCGACCACGACGAGCGGGGCCGCCCGCCGCGCAGCGCGCTGTCGTTCGACCCCGGGGCCGTCGTGATCAACAGCTTCTCGAAGTACTTCGGCATGACCGGCTGGCGGCTCGGCTGGTGCGTCGTCCCCGAGGCCCTCGTACCGGCTCTGGAACGCCTCGCGCAGAACTACTTCCTCTGCGCATCCGCCCCCGCCCAGCACGCCGCCCTCGCCTGCTTCACCCCCGAGTCGCTGGCGGTCTGCGAGGCCCGCCGGGTGGAGTTCGGCGCGCGGCGCGCGCTCGTCCTGGACGGGCTGGCGCGGATCGGGCTGCCGGTCCCGGTGCCTCCCGACGGAGCGTTCTACGTCTACTTCGACGTCAGCGGGACCGGCCTCACGTCCTGGGAGTTCTGCGAGCGGGCGCTGCGGGAGGCGCACGTCGCGCTGACGCCCGGCCGGGACTTCGGCACGCACACCGCCGACACCCACGTCCGCCTCTCCTACGCGGCCTCGGCGGACGAGCTGCGCGAGGGCATCGCCCGGCTGGGGAAGTTCCTGACGACGCTGCGGTGACCGGGGCGTCCGTCCGGTTCACCGGTGGCGGGGCCGAGCGGGCGTCCGGCGGCGCATATCTTGGCGCCATGCAGTCCTACACGATCGGTCAGGCCGCGCGGCTGCTGGGGATCAGCCCCGACACCGCGCGGCGATGGGCGGACGCGGGCCGGGTGGCGACCCGCCGCGACGAGAACGGCCGGCGGCTCATCGACGGCAGGGACCTCGCCGCCTTCTCCGTGGAACTGGCCTCGGACACCGCCGACGAGGCCGACGCCCCGTACACGTCGGCCCGCAACGCCTTCCCCGGCATCGTCACCGCCGTGAAACTCGGTGACGTGGCGGCCCAGGTCGAGATCCAGGCGGGCCCGCACCGCCTGGTCTCCCTGCTCACCCGGGAGGCCGTGGAGGAGCTGGGCCTGGAGGTCGGCATGGAGGCCACGGCCCGCGTGAAATCGACGAACGTGCACATCGACCGCACCTGAACGAGCCCTCGACGGGCCGGCCTCACCACTCGGGAGCCAGCGCCTCCACCAGCCGGGAGACGGCAGCCGGGTCGGTCAGCCTCCCCAGCAGGCCCACGACCTGCTCGCTCGCGAACGCCCGCTGCGCCTCGGTCACCTCCGGATCGACCGCGCACGCGGCCTGCACGCGGACGTAGTTCAGCTCCGTCGCGAAGAGCATGGAGAACGACTCCGTCCCCCGGACGACCGCGCGGCCCCCGGCCTCCCGGTAGCCGCGCACCAGCCGCCGGGCGGCATCGGCGCGGAAGTCGTTGCCGCCGGCCCACACGTGGACGGCGCGGGCCAGTTCGCGCTCCGCCGACACGGGCCCCGCGTTGTCCCAGTCGAGGAGGACCGGCCCGGACCGCCCCACCAGCACGTTCTGCGGCCGCATGTCGAGATGCGAGGTCACCATGTCACCGCCTTCGGAGGGGGTGACGTACGCCGCCAGCTCCGTCGCCGGGCCGGCGACGAACCGCTCCAGCGCGTGTGCCCAGGGCACCCGGGCCCGCCCGACCTCCTCGCACAACGCGGCCCAGTCGCCCTCACCGGGACAGCGCTCGTACCACCCGTCGGGCGTCTCCTTCGTCCCCTCCCCGGCCCGGTGCAGCAGAGCGAGCGTCCGCCCGCACCACTCCAGTACCTCCGGATCGGCCGGGTCCGCCTCGCTCCCGTCGACCCAGTCGTACACCTTCACGTACGCCCCGCCCATCGAGTCGGGCAGCCGTGACACATACGCCCCGTCCCGGTCCGCGAAGAGCCGGGGTGCGGAGATCCCCAACTCCTCGGCCGCGTCCCGTAAGGCCGCCTCCCGCCCCACCTGCTCCCCATCACACCCGAACAGCAACTCCTTCACCGCCCACGATCCCCCGCCGCCACCCGACAGCCTCCAGACCTGGCCCAACGCCCCCCGGGCGACTGGCACCATGTCCCACGCCCGGCCCTCGAGGCCATACACATTCGCGACGAATCCCGCTCTGCTTCGCATGGGATCACCCCAGCACGGACCGGCCCGGCGCCGCCAGGTCGAACCACACCGCCTTGCCGTCGGGGTGGGTGAGGCCGTCGCCCTGGGGGACGGTGGTGGACGTCCCCCAGTGGCCGTCCGTGAGGGCGTCGACCAGGTAGAGACCGCGGCCGCCCTCCTCCCAGCCGCCCGGGGTCAACTCCCGCATGACGGGCGGGTTCTCGTCGCCGTCGTAGACGATGACCCGGACCCGCCAGGACTCGACCGTCAGCCGGAGCACCGACCCTCCGCCCTTGGCGTGCACACAGGCGTTCGTGACCAGCTCGGATGTGCACAGGGCGGCGGCGTCGACGAGGGTGTCGAGGCCGAGGGCGCGCAGGACGGTCGCGACGAAGTCGCGGGCGATGTGGGGGGAGGTGTCGAGGGAGGGACAGGAGAGGGTGTAGGTCGTCGCCGCGGGCGAGAGCCAGGGGGCGGTGTCCGGGATCGGGGCGGCGACGTCTGGGGCGGTTTCGGTCATGGGCGATCAACTCCGTTGCGACGAGAAGGGATTGCTCGGCTCCCTACCGCGTCGGTGGCTCCTCCTCGGGTGTCGACGGCCCGGGGTGCGCTTTCAACTTGCGGTACGCAGGGGATGGAGTCTGAGTGTTCCAGTGCAGGGCTCGGTACAGGCAGGATGTGTCTGAGTAATCAGATGCGCACTCTCCGTGAGGGCAGGTACGACCGTAGTCGGCGTGTTCGCGGCGCCGCAATGGGGTCGATGGAAGTACTACGAAAGCGCGCCGCCGGGACCCCCGGCGGCCGCGGCCCCGGCCGCCGCCCCGCCTCCCCCTCCTGAGTGGCCCGCGGTGTCGCCGGGCCGTCGTGTGATGATGGGCGCCGGGCGCCCGTAGGGGACGGGCGGCGCTCCCCGGGGGAGCGGAAACCGAACGGGCACGGGGACGGAACTGTCATGACCAGTCGACTGCTCATGTCGTACAACGCGCAGGCCAAACGGGCCGGGGTGCCCGCCCGGGAGTCGGCGGGCGTGGCGGGGTCCACGCGGGCCACGGCGATCCTGGACCACGACGATCCGCTGGTGGGCGCCCTCGCGCGCCGGGTGCTGAGCGAGGCGACGCCGCGTGACGCGCTGCGGACCGCGCACCGGATCATCGCGCGGGACGTCCGCCCGGTGTACTCGGTGGAGGACCGCCGGCGCGTGTCGCGGACGCTGCGGCTGCGGCGCGGCTCGTGCAGTCAGCGGATGGCCGCGCTGGAGGCCGTCGCCCGGGCCGTACGCGTACGCACACGGGTGCGCGGGCTGCTGGTGGACGGGACCTTCTGGTATCCGAGGTTCCCGCGGCTGAAGCCGTTCGTGCCGGAGCAGGTCCTGCTGGCCTGGCCGGAGTTCAGGATCAGCGGCGCGTGGCTGCCGATCGGCGACCTCTTCGACGCCCCCGCCCCGGGCGGCGACGGCTTCGCCAACCGGGGCGGCGAGACCCTCTTCGACGCGATCGCCCGTACCGGCGTCCAGTGGGACTCCTGCGGCACGGCCCCCGGCGCCTGCGACCTCTCCGCCCAAGTGGTCGCCGACCTCGGCCACTTCGACGACCGCGACGAGCTCTTCGCGCGCCACGGCCAGACCCTGTGCCGGACGGCCCGCACCCTCGGCGAGCCGGTGCTCGGCCGCTGGAGCGCGGGGGCGACCCGGCCCACCGCCTGACGCGGCACCCCGGCCTGCCGGCGTTGCGGCACCGCGCCCACGCCGGTCACGGAACGGCCTCCTCTCCCCCACTTCCCCCACATCCGGCGCCACCGGGCACTACGGTCACTCCACCCGAAACGCCCAGGGGGACGAGATGACCAACCCGTACACCAGCCCCATACCGTCGGCGCCCCGCCCGCCCGGCACCCGCCCGCTGCACAAGCGGGTCCTCGTGTGGATCGGCGGCTCCGCCCTGCTCATAGCGGGCACGCTCATCGGGTCCGCCGGGGGCGACGGACAGGAGGGCGTGCAGGCCGCCGCCAAGCCCCGTACGACCGTCACGGCGACCGTGACGGCCACACCCGAGCCCGGTCCCACCGTCACCGAGACCGTCAAGGCCAAGGCGAAGCCGCGCCCCACCGTCACCGTCACCGAGACCGCCGTCGCGAAGGCGGCCGACAGCGGCAGCGACACGGACGACGGCAGTGGCGACACCGGCGGCCAGGACTCCGTCGGCACCTGCTCGATCGTCTCCAACTCCGGCAACTGCTACTCGGCCGGTCAGTTCTGCCGCAACAGCGACCACGGGGCCGTCACCACCACCGAGGACGGCACCGAGATCACGTGCGCCTACCGCTCGAACGCCTGGCGCTGGACCTACGCCTGACCGGCCCGGACCCGGCCGGACGGTGCCGGCGGGCCGAGTGGCCGGCCCCGGTCACCCACCCGCGACCCGCACCGTGAACCCGGTCACCAGCCCCCCGCCCTCACGCCGGAACGCGAACGGCGCGCCGCCGTGCGCGGCCGCCACCGCGCGCACGATCGACAGCCCGAGCCCGGACCCGGGCAGGCTGCGGGCGTCCGGGGCGCGATAGAAGCGGTCGAAGATGCGTTCGAGGTCACAGTCGGGGACACCGGGACCCCGGTCGAGGACCTCGACGCGGACGACATCCGAACCGGCACCCGCCTCACGCGCCCCACCCGAGGCGCGCAAGCCACTCGATTCCCGCGCGCCACCGGGATCTCCCAGGCTCCCCGGCCCCCTCTGATCCCTCGCCCCCGGCTCCCCCCGCTCCCCCCACTCCTCCAGCCCGCCCAGCTCCCCCAGTTCTCCCGCCGACCCCCGCGCCACGACCACCACGATCGCCCCGGACCCCGCGCGGTCGAACTTCGCCGCGTTCTCCACCAGGTTGGAGATGGCCCGCTGGAGGGCCCCGGGCCGCCCCTCGACGGTCGTGTCACCGGCCACGCGGACGAGGACCTCGCGGCCGGTGCGGCGGCGTGCGGTCCCCGCGACCTCCTCCGCCAGGTCCGCCAGGTCGACCCGCTGCACGGGTTCGGTGCTGGACTGCCCGGCCGCGAGGTCGACCAACTCGTTGACCAGATCGGTCAGTTCGAGAGCCTCCTGGGAGAGGTCGTCGACGAGTTCCGCACGCATCCGGGGCGGCAGCTCGTCGATGCGCCGCAGCAGCGAGATGTTCGTCCGCAGGGAGGTCAGCGGGGTGCGCAGTTCGTGCCCGGCGTCCTGGACCAGCCGCCGCTGGTCCTCCTCCGACTGGGCGAGGCGGACCAGCATCCGGTCGAAGGAACGTCCGAGCCGCCCCACCTCGTCCCGGCCCGCGACCGGCACCTGGATGCCCAGCCGCCCGGTCCGCGCCACGTCCTCCGCCGCCCCCGCCAGCTGCACGAGCCGCCGGGTCTGCCGCCGCGCCAGCCACCATCCGAACAGCCCGGCGGAGATGACGATGCCGGACACGAACAGCAGGGTCCGCTGCTGCAGCTCCCGCAGCAGATCCTCCGTATCGCTGAACTCCTGCGCCACCTGCACGGCGCCCCGGCCGCCGCCGAGGGCGACGGTCACCACCCGGTAGCGGTCGTCGCCGACCTCGACCTCACCGTGCTCGACCATCACCCCGGGCAGGGCCGTGTCGGCCGTACGGCGGTCCGCGTCGCGTACGGGCAGGCCGGGGGCGCCCTTCTCCAGGATCTCGCCGTGCGGGCCGAGCACCTGCACGTCGGTGCGGCCGGAACGGATCAGGTCGTCGCGCGGGCCGCCGCTGCCGCTCGGCGCGAAGTCCTCCGGGGTCAGCCGGTCCTGCTCGACCAGCTCCCGCAGATCACGCACGACCTCGGCGAACACGGTCTGCTCGTCGACCCGCACCAGCCGCGCCGCCGCGCTGTAGCTGAGGATCCCGACGAGGACGGTGACGACACACGCCACCGCCACGAACGACACGGTGAAGGTCGCCCGCAGCGACGGGACCGGCCGCAGCCGGGCGAGCAGCCGGGACAACGCCCGGACGGGACGCGGCGGCACCGGGCGCCGCCCTCAGTCTTCCCGCAGCGCGTACCCCACACCCCGCACGGTGTGGATCAGCGCCGGCGCCCCGGGCTCGTCGAGCTTGCGGCGCAGATAACCGACGTAGACGGCGAGGTTCTTGGAGCCGGGGCCGAAGTCGTAACCCCAGATGCGGTCGTAGATCGTCGCGTGGTCGAGGACGATGCCCGCGTTACGGACGAGCAGTTCCAGGAGATCGAACTCGGTGCGGGTCAGCTCCAGTTCGCGCGTCCCGCGCCAGGCCCGCCGCGCCTGGACGTCCATCCGCAGCCCGGCGGCCGTGAGCAGCCCACCGCCGTCCGGGGCCGCCGCCCCGGCGGGACCGGCCGCCACGCCCGCCGGTGGCGGGAGGGGGCGGGCGAAGCCGTCGTTGCCCGTCCTGCGCAGGAGTGCGCGCAATCGCGCGAACACCTCTTCCACGTCGAACGGTTTGACGACGTAGTCGTCCGCGCCGGCGTCGAGCCCGGCGATCCGGTCGGCGGTCTCCACGAGCGCGGTGAGCATCAGGATCGGCGTCCGGTCACCCTCCGCGCGCAGCACACGGCACACCTGGAGCCCGTCTATGCCGGGCATCATCACGTCCAGCACGAGCACGTCGGGCCGGGTGCGGTGGGCCTGGGCGAGCGCCTCGACGCCGTCGGCGACCGCCGTGACCTCGTACCCCTCCAGGGTCAGCGCGCGTTCCAGGGCATGGCGGATGGCGCGGTCGTCCTCGGCGAGCAGCACGTTCTGGGGCACCCCACCAGTCTGCCAAGGTCACCGGCGCCCACCACCTCGCCGGGGCCCCAGGCGGGCCCTTCTTACCGGCCTCTCACCCCGACCGCCCGCCCGGCTTACCCCTCCGGAGCAGCGTGTCCGTGTGACACCCGCCCGCACGGGAACCCGACCGGAGCGAACAGATGGAGTACAAAGGGTCCGAACCAGCCAAACCACCATGAGCAGTTGCATCACCGGACAACCGTGCCACCTTCGCACAACCGCATCACCGCACCCCCCACACCGTCGGGAAGGCAGGGCCTTGAGCCGCCGCATGAAGATCGTGTTCCTGCTGCACAACGCGTACGCCATCGGCGGCACCGTCCGCACGACGCTGAACCTGGCGTCGGCGCTCGCGGACCACCACGACGTGGAGATCGCCTCGATGGCCCGTCACCTGGACGCACCGCGTTTCACGGTCGACCCGAGGATCACGCTCGTTCCCCTGGTGGACATCCGCCCGTACAGCCCCGACCTGCGCGATCCCGCCCAGGTGCAGCCCGCCGTGGACTTCCCGGCGCAGGACAAGCGGCACCGCCAGTACAGCCGGCTCACCGACCTCCGGGTCCGCGCCTATCTGGCCCGCTGCGGCGCGGACGTCGTGATCGGCACCCGCCCCGGCATCAACGTCTACGTCTCCCGTTTCGCCTCCCGCCGCGCCCTGCGCATCGGCCAGGAGCACCTGCGTCACGACGCCCACGCCAAGCAGCTCCGCAAGGTCCTCGCCCGTCACTACCGCACCCTGGACGCGGTCGTCACGACCACGGCGGCGGACGCGGCGGTGTACCGCGCGCGGATGAAACTGCCGGGCGTTCGGGTGATGTCGGTGCCCAACATCGTCCCGCCGGCCACGGTCGCCCCGTCGGACGTCACGGCCCCCGTCATCGCGGCCGCCGGCCGCCTGGCCCGCGGCAAACGCTTCGACCTTTTGCTGGAGGCGTTCGCGAAGGTCGCCGCGAAGGAACCGGACTGGCAGCTGCGCATCTACGGCGGCGGCAAACAGAAGGACCGGCTGGAGTCCCTGATCGAGGACCTCCGCCTCGCCGACCGGGCCCATCTGATGGGCCCGCACACGCCGATCGAGGAGGAGTTCGCGCGCGCCTCCATCGTCGTCAGCGCCTCGGACGCCGAGTCCTTCGGCATGACCCTCGTCGAGGCCATGCGCTGCGGCGTGCCCGTCGTCAGCACCGACTGCCCGCTCGGCCCCGCCGAGATCATCACCGACGGCACCGACGGCCGCCTCGTCCCCGTCGACGACCCCCACGCCCTCGCCGAGGCCGTTCTCGACCTCACCGCCGACCCGGACCTGCGCCGCGCCATGGGCCGGGCCGCCCTCGCGAGCGCCCACCGCTACGACCCGGCCCCGATCGTCGCCGAGTACGAGCGCCTGTTCGCCGACCTGCGCGCGACGAGGGCACACCGCGCCTGGGAGCGGGAGGTGACGCGGGTGCGGTCCTGGCTGGGGAGCCGGCTGCGTTCCTGGAAGAGGGCGACGCCGGCATTCCTCAGGGCCGCGGGACTGTCACAGCCCCGGCTCCGCCGTGCGGGTGCGGGCAACCACGAACAACCCGTGGCCTGAGGCCGCACCGCCCCCCGACGGCGAGGCTCAGCCCCGCAGTGCCGCCAGTTGTTCGGCGAAGGGGACGACGACGAACTCCTCGGGCTCGGCCGGCGTGGCGGCCGCCTCCCGGGACAGCCCGCCCATCAACCGGCTCAGCTCCGCGGCCGCCCGCTCGATCCGCCCGGCCAGCCCCTGCGCACCCCAGTCCTCGGAGGCGGCGTACACCCCCGTGGGCACGACCACGGCCCGCAGGTACGCGAACAACGGCCGCATCGCGTGCTCCAGCACCAGTGAGTGCCGGGCCGATCCCCCGGTGGCGGCGATCAGCACCGGCTTCCCCGCCAGCGCGTCGCGGTCGAGCACGTCGAAGAACGACTTGAACAACCCGCTGTACGAGGCGGAGAACACCGGTGTCACCACGACCAGCCCGTCGGCCCCCGCCACCGCGTCCAGCGCGGCGGCCAGCTTTCGGCCGGGGAACCCGTTGGTGAGGTGGTGCGCGATCTCCACGGCCAGGTCGCGCAGTTCGACGACCTGGACCTCCACCGAGGCGTCGTGCCCGGCGACCGCCGCGGCCAGCCGGTCCCCCAGCAACCGCGTGGACGACGGCACGCTCAGCCCCGCCGAGACGACGACCAGCTTCATGCCACGCTCTCCTTCTTCTCCGCGCGCTTCGCGTCCTTCGTGCCCGCGTTCTGCGTCCCCGCGTCCTTCTCCGCCGCGGCCAGCAGCGACGCGTGCGTCGGCGCGTCCGGCACCTGAGCCGGCCGCCCCTTCGCGAACTCCGCGCGCAGCACCGGCACGACCTCCTCGCCGAGCAGGTCGAGCTGTTCCAGGACGGTCTTCAGGGGCAGCCCCGCGTGGTCCAGGAGGAACAGCTGCCGCTGGTAGTCACCGGCGTACTCCCGGAAGGCCAGCGTCTTCTCGATCACCTGCTGCGGCGAGCCGACGGTGAGCGGCGTCTGGTCGGTGAAGTCCTCCAGCGACGGCCCGTTGCCGTACACCGGCGCGACGTCGAAGTACGGCCGGAACTCCCGCACCGCGTCCTGCGAGTTCCTGCGCATGAACACCTGGCCGCCGAGTCCCACGATCGCCTGCTCGGGCGTGCCGTGCCCGTAGTGCGCGTACCGCTGCCGGTACAGCTCGACCATCCGCTTGGTGTGGTCGGCCGGCCAGAAGATGTTGTTGTGGAAGAAGCCGTCACCGTAGAACGCGGCCTGCTCGGCGATCTCGGGCGAGCGGATGGAGCCGTGCCAGACGAACGGCGGTACGTCGTCCATCGGGCGGGGCGTGGAGGTGAAGCCCTGGAGCGGCGAGCGGAACTTGCCCTCCCAGTTGACGACGTCCTCGCGCCACAGGCGGCGCAGCAGCGCGTAGTTCTCGACGGCGAGGTTGATGCCCTGCCGGATGTCCTGCCCGAACCAGGGGTAGACGGGCCCGGTGTTGCCGCGCCCCATCATCAGGTCCACCCGGCCGTCGGCCAGGTGCTGGAGCATCGCGAAGTCCTCGGCGATCTTCACCGGGTCGTTGGTGGTGATGAGGGTGGTGGAGGTGGACAGGACCAGCTTCTCCGTGCGCGCGGCGATGTAGCCGAGCATGGTCGTGGGCGACGAGGGCACGAAGGGCGGGTTGTGGTGCTCGCCGGTGGCGAAGACGTCGAGCCCGACCTCCTCCGCCTTGAGCGCGATCGCGACCATCGCCTTGATGCGCTCGCGCTCGGTCGGCGTCCGGCCCGTGGTGGGGTCCGGAGTCACGTCTCCGACACTGAAGATCCCGAACTGCATCATCGCTGCCACCCTCCCAGGTTGTTTATGATTCAACTATACCCGTGAACGAGGGTCACCTCTCCACTATTCCTCCGGAGCATTCCTCCGGGGCGAGAGCACGAGCCGGGCCACTGTCAGTGGTCGTCCTTACGATCTCCTCATGGCCGCCCCACGCCGTGACACCCGAGGCATCGTCGACGCCCCGGAGCTCTTCGCCCGGGTCCGCTTCCGCCGCCGCGAACCCGCCGAGCCGCTCCGCCCGTATCTGGAGCACTACTGGCTGATCGACTGGGACCTGCCCGAGCCGTACGTCTCCCAGGTCGTCCCGCACCCGTCGGTGAACATCGTCTTCCAGCGGTACGAGGGGCAAGAGCCCTACGCCGAGATCTCGGGCGTCGGCCTCGGCCTCTTCACCCGGAAACTGGAGGGCAGGGGCCGGGTCTGCGGCATCCAGTTCCGGCCGGGCGGCTTTCGTCCGTTCGCGCCGGACACCTCCGTGTCCGACTGGACCGGCCGGAGCGTACGACAGCCCGAGGCACTCCCCGACACCGACCCGGCCGCGATCCTCACGCCCGACGACGAGGACGCCCGCGTCGCCGCCCTCGACGCGTTCCTGCTGGGGCTCGACCCGCGCCCCGACCCCCGGGCGGACCTCGCGATGGCCCTGGTCGACCGCATCCGCACCGACCGCAGGATCCTCCGCGTCACCGACTTCGCGCGCGCCGAGGGCATGTCCGTACGACTGCTGCAACGCCTCTTCGCCGCATATGTGGGCGTCGGGCCGAAGTGGGTGATCCTGCGCTACCGCATCCACGAAGCACTGGAACGCGCCGAGACCGACCGCGCGGTGGACTGGTCGGCACTCGCCGCCGACCTCGGCTACGCCGACCAGGCCCATCTCGTACGCGCCTTCACGACGACGGTCGGGGTCCCGCCCACGGCGTACGCGGAGGCCGTGACGCCTACTTCGCGTGCATGACCGCGTAGATCATCACGAACGCGACGATGTGGATGCCGAAGAGGAAGTACGCGAGGTACCACCACACGTACCGCTCGTTCTTCCTCTCCTCGGCGAGGCGGCGCTTCTCGGGCGTCAGGGCGCCCTCGGGTGCCGGGCCGCCCTCGGGTGCCATCACAGCTCCCGGTGGACCTTGGTGTTGGAGGCCTGGGCGCGCGGGCGCAGGACGAGGAGGTCGACGTTGACGTGGCTGGGGCGGGTGACCGCCCAGGTGATCGTGTCGGCGACGTCGTCGGCGGTCAGCGGCTCCGCTACGCCCGCGTAGACGCTCGCCGCCTTCTGCGCGTCGCCGCCGAAGCGGGTCAGGGCGAACTCGTCCGTCTTCACCATCCCGGGCGCGACCTCGATGACCCGGACCGGCGTGCCGACGATCTCCAGCCGCAGCGTCTCGGCGAGGACGTGCGCGCCGTGCTTGGCGGCGACATAGCCCCCGCCGCCCTCGTACGTCCCGTGCCCGGCCGTCGACGACACCACGACCACCGTGCCGTCACCGCTGGCGGTCAGCGCGGGCAGCAGGGCCTGGGTGACATGGAGCGTGCCGATGACGTTCGTCTCGTACATCGTGCGCCAGTCGGCCGGGTCGCCGGTCGCCACCGGATCGGCGCCGAGCGCGCCACCCGCGTTGTTGACCAGCACACCGATCTTCTTGAACGCGGACGCGAACTCGTCCACCGCCGCACGGTCCGTGACGTCCAGGGGGTACGCGGTGGCCTGCCCGCCCCCGTCGTTGATCTCCTCGGCCAGCGCCTCGATACGGTCCTTGCGGCGCGCGGTCAGCACCACGCGGTACCCCGCGGCGGCGAGCTGCCGGGCCGTGGCGGCGCCGATCCCGCCGCTCGCACCGGTGACGACGGCGATGCGGGAGGCGGCGGACGGTGCGGCGGTGGCCATGAGCTGCTCCTGGGGCGGTACGGAATCGAACGGTCTTCGCCCGGCCAGGATAGGCGGGCGGTGAGACAATGAGACGGGTGATCCCCTGCACAGGAGGTGGATCATGGGACAGGCGCGCGAGCTGATGGACCAGCTCACCGAGGCGCTCACCACACACCAGGACCCGAAGACCCTCGCGAACCTCTTCGCGGAGGACGCGGTCGCCCACACCCCCGACGGCGGAGAACTCCACGGCCGGGACGCCATCGGCGAGTACTGGCGGCAGATGACGGATGCCGTGCCCGAGGCCAGATACGAGTCCCTCGCCTCGTTCGAGGTCGGCGACACCGCCATCGACGAGGGAATCTTCAGCGGCAGGAACACCGGCCCGATGGCGTTCCCCGACGGGACGACCCTCCCCGCGACCCAGCGGGACATCAGGATGCGCGGCGTGGACTTCGCCACCGTCCGGGACGGGCAGATCACCAGCTACCGGCTCTACTTCGACCAGCTGGACTTCCTGAACCAGCTCGGCCTGCTGCCGGAGGAGCTGGCCCAGCCGTCGTAGCGGCGCCCAGCCGTCGTAGCGGCGCCCAGCCGTCGTAGCGGCGCCCAGCCGTCGTAGCGGCGCCCGTCCGCCGTCACCCGCCCCGCGGCGCGTACATGATCACCGCCATGCCCGCGAGGCAGATCAACGCGCCCGACACGTCCCAGCGGTCGGGCCGGTAGCCGTCGGCGACCATCCCCCAGGCGATCGACCCGGCCACGAAGATCCCGCCGTACGCGGCGAGGATCCGCCCGAAGTGCGCGTCCGGCTGGAACGTCGCCACGAACCCGTACGCCCCCAGCGCGACGACCCCCGCCCCGATCCACACCCACCCGCGATGCTCCCGCACCCCCTGCCACACCAGCCAGGCCCCACCGATCTCGAACAGCGCGGCAAGCACGAACAGGGCGGCGGAGCGGGCGATGACCATGCCGTCAGCCTCGCACGGGGCCGGGGGCCTTCATCGGGAGCGGTCCTGGTCGCGGCGGGGTTTCAGCCCTTCACGCACACGACCTGCTTCAGCTTCGCCACCACCTGCACCAGGTCCCGCTGCTGGTCGATGACCTGCTCGATCGGCTTGTAGGCACCCGGGATCTCGTCCACGACGCCGGAGTCCTTGCGGCACTCCACGCCCCGCGTCTGCTCCTCCAGGTCCTTCGTCGAGAAGCGCCTCTTCGCCGCCGTCCGGCTCATCCGCCGACCGGCGCCGTGCGAAGCCGAGTTGAAGGCCTTCTCGTTGCCGAGGCCCTTCACGATGTACGAACCGGTGCCCATCGAGCCGGGGATGATCCCGTACTCCCCGGAGCCCGCGCGGATCGCGCCCTTACGGGTCACCAGGAGGTCCATGCCGTCGTAGCGCTCCTCGGCCACGTAGTTGTGGTGCGCGCTGATCTCGGGCTCGAAGACCGGCTTCGCCTTCTTGAACTCCTTGCGCACGACATCCTTGAGAAGCGCCATCATGATCGAGCGGTTGTACTTCGCGTACTCCTGCGCCCAGAACAGGTCGTTGCGGTACGCCGCCATCTGCGGGGTGTCCGCGACGAAGACGGCGAGGTCCCGGTCGACCAGGTTCTGGTTGTGCGGGAGCTTCTGGGCGATGCCGATGTGATGCTCCGCCAGCTCCTTGCCGATGTTCCGGGAGCCGGAGTGCAGCATCAGCCAGACAGAGCCGGTCGAATCCGTGCAGACCTCGACAAAATGGTTGCCTCCGCCGAGCGTTCCCATCTGCTTCCCTGCCCGGTCATGACGGAACTTGACCGCGTCCGCCACCCCGTCGAAGCGCCCCCAGAAGCCGTCCCACCCGCCGGTCGCGAACCCGTGCAGCTGTCCCGGATCGACGGGGTCGTCATGCATCCCCCGTCCCACCGGAATCGCCTGCTCGATCTTCGAGCGCAGCCGGGAGAGGTCGCCCGGGAGGTCATTGGCCGTCAGGGAGGTCTTCACGGCGGACATTCCGCAGCCGATGTCGACACCGACCGCCGCGGGACACACGGCCCCCCGCATCGCGATGACGGACCCGACCGTCGCGCCCTTGCCGTAGTGGACGTCCGGCATGACGGCCAGGCCCTTGATCCAGGGGAGGGTGGCGACGTTGCGGAGCTGCTGCAGTGCGCCCTCCTCGACCGACGCGGGGTCGGTCCACATGCGGATGGGTACCTTCGCGCCCGGTATCTCGACGTACGACAAAACGTCCTCATTCCCCCGAAGAACAGATGAAAGTCTCAGAACGCAAAACCGGCGCCAAGGGCGGTGAAAAGGGATGCCGGACCGGCGTCCACGGCAGTGCGTGCGATACACATGGTGCCCGGGGGTCACCCCCGGGCGGCAAGTGAATAACCACAGGCAGGACAGCGCAGGCGTCCCGAGGGACCCCGTCGAGAGGAGCCCCACCGTGCAGCGGAAGGCGTACGTACCCGGCGTCGCCGTGCTCCTCGCGGCACTGCTGGCCGCGTGCACGGGTTCGGACGACGGCAGTTCGGACGACGACCCCCGCCCGGGCGAGGTCACCGCGTCGGCGACCGTCGCCCAGCCCGGCCGCTACGACACGCTCCCCGAACCCTGCGGCTCGGTCGACACCGCCACCCTCGACACCCTCCTTCCCGGCATCCGCCAGCTCCCCGGCGCGACCCAGCGCGAGCAGGCGTACGAGGGCGAGGCCACACAGACGTACGACACGGACCACATCGCCGGGTGCCGCTGGAAGGTGGAGTCCGCGGACGCCACCCACTATCTGTTCGTCGACTTCGAGCGCGTCGGGTCGTGGGACAACGCGGCCAGCGACGACAGCAAGGCGCAGGAGGTCTACGGGGGCAAGGTCGAGGCGGCCGACCTCCCGGAGCCGACGCCGAGCGCCTCCGAGGAGGAGACCGAGGGGACGGACGAGGAGAGCGGCGAGCCCGCCCAGACGGGAACGGGCACCGCCGAGCCGTCGGCGAACCCCTCCGCCTCCGCGTCGCGCACGGCCTCCCCCTCCGGCTCCTCCCCATCCGCCGGCTCCTCCTCCCCGTCCCCGTCCGGCACCCCCGCCTCCCTCCTGCCCCGCACGCTCGACGGTCTCGGCGACGAGGCGTTCCTCGACGACACGCTCGGGACGAGCAAGCAGCGGACGGTGACTGTGGTCTTCCGCACGTCGAACGTGATCGTGACCGTGGAGTACGAGGAGCAGCCGGCGACCACGACGGTGGTGCCGGACAGTGAGGAAATGCAGGACAGGGCCCGGAATCTGGCGGACCGGCTGGCCGCCGCGTTCGACGACTGAGGGGCGCTCGGGGGTGATTCGGGCGGCGTTGTGAACCCCCTGATTCAGAACCGCACTTCTTCTTCACCGCGTACGGTGGCCTCTCGGAGACCCGATCCGATTGTGAAGGAACCATGCAACGAGCCGCAGAGTCAGATCAGCATCAGTCGCCGCGCGTCGCGCGTCCGCCGCGGATGACGCGCGTCGGACACCTCGGGCGTCCGGGCCGGGCCCGGGTCCTCGTCGGCGCGGCGGTCGTGCCGGTGATGCTGCTGGCGGTCGGCTGTTCGTCGGACTCCGGCTCGGACAGCGCCTCCGGTGACGACACCCCGGCGGGGCTGGACCGGTCGGCGACGGAGAGTGCCACGCCCGAGGTGGTCGCGGGGAAGTACGCCTCGCTGCCGGACGCGTGCGAGGTGTTCTCCGACAAGACGCTGAAGTCGGTGGTGCCGAAGGGCGTGAAGTCCGGGAAGGCCATCAACAAGGCCGAGGCGAACGTGACCGGCGACTGCCGCTGGATCAGCCTCGACAACAACGGCGTGGACGGCTCCCAGTACCGCTGGCTGAGCGTGTCGCTGCACCTGCTGGCCTCGGACGAGGCGAACGGCCCCGGTGAGGACCGCGCGGCCAAGGCGTTCGAGTCGAAGGTGACCGCGGCGAAGGCCGTGGACGGGGCGAAGAACGTCAAGACGGAGCCGCTGACGGGCACGGGCGACCAGGCGACGGTGGTCAAGTACGACCTGAAGAAGGACGGCGACACCTTCAAGCAGCAGACGATCGTGGTGCGCACGGCGAACGTGGTCATCACGCTCGACTACAACGGTGCCGGTCTGGCCGGCGACAAGACCCCGGACCCGGCCGCGCTGCTGAAGTCCGCGAAGTCCGCCGCCGAGGAGGCCGTGGAGGCGATCGAGGACGCGAACGACGGCACGGACGCGTCGGCGTCCCCGTCGAAGAGCGCTTCGAAGACGCCCTCGAAGGACGCCTCCAAGGCTCCCTCGAAGGACGCGACGAAGTCGTCGTCGTCCGGCGGGTCGGGCGCGGATGTGAGTTCCGACTCGGGTGGTGGCTCGGATTCCGATTCGGACTCGGGTTCGTCCTCGTCCGGCACCCGGAAGACCAAGTCGTAGCCTCGTTCCACCTGCGGTTTCACCGGAGCCCGGCCCCCAGGGGGGTCGGGCTGCGCAGAGCCTCCGGCAATCCGTTCGACGTACGTATGTGCCACTCTGTTGCGCGCAACAACACGCAAGGGGAGGGGAGTACGGGTGGCCGCGCCAATGCAGCTGACTCGAATGCACCGCGTTCTCATCGGCGTGGTCGTGTTCGGCGCCGTCATCATCGCCGGGATCGGCTTCGCGGGTTCCTACGCGGCGGTGCGCGAGCTGGCCCTCCAGAAGGGCTTCGGGAACTTCAGCTATGTCTTCCCGATCGGCATCGACGCGGGTATCTGCGTCCTGCTGGCCCTGGACCTCCTGCTGACCTGGATCCGCATCCCCTTCCCCCTGCTCCGCCAGACGGCGTGGCTGCTGACGGCGGCGACGATCGCGTTCAACGGCGCGGCGGCCTGGCCGGACCCGCTGGGCGTGGGCATGCACTCGGTGATCCCGATCCTGTTCGTCGTCTCGGTCGAGGCGGCCAGGCACGCGGTCGGCCGGATCGCCGACATCACCGCCGACAAGCACATGGAGGGCGTCCGCCTCACCCGGTGGGTCCTCTCCCCCGTGCCCACGTTCCTGCTGTGGCGCCGTATGAAGCTGTGGGAGCTGCGCTCCTACGAGCAGGTCATCAAGCTGGAGCAGGAACGTCTCGTCTACCAGGCCCGCCTCCGCTCCCGCTTCGGCCGGGCCTGGCGCCGCAAGGCCCCGGTGGAGTCCCTGATGCCGCTGCGCCTCGCGCGCTACGGCGTCCCCCTGGCGGAAACGGCCCCGGCGGGCCTGGCGGCGGCGGGCATAGAGCCCGCGGTGCTGCCGCCGGCGGAGATCACCCCGGCCGCGGATGTCCGTCCCGGCACGGCCCGTGCGACCGCGGCGGCGCCTCCCGGCGAACAGCGCCCCCAGCTGGAGAGCGCCCCCACCGAGCAGCACCCGGAGTACGCCGAGCAGCACGCACCGGCGCGCGCCGAGCAGGAACCTCCGGTCGACGAGAGCCCCTGGCTCCACGCCCGCCACCCCCAGGAGGTCCCCTACCAGGGTGGCTACGACCCCTCGTACGACCCCGAGGAACAGTACGAGGAGTGGTACGAGGAGCAGGCCCCGGACCAGTACCAGCAGTACCCGGGGTACCAGCAGTTCGAGCCGGACCCCCGTGACCCCCGCTACCAGCAGCAGCAGCGGTTCGAGGCACCCGACCTCCGGAACGCCGAGCAGCAGGCCTCCCCGGAACCCTCCCCGGAGGAGACCGGCAGCTTCCCCATCCCGGCCGGCCCCGGCCGCACCCGTGAGCTGGGCGAAGGCGGTGGCCCCCCGGAGCCGGCCGCCCCGGACGAGGAGTCGTACTACCAGGTCTTCAAGAAGTCGATCAACGGCAGCTATCCGACGCCGCGTGAGTTGATCGACAACGTGGAGGCCGAGTTCGGCGTCACCCTTCCCGCCGAGGAGTCGAAGCGCATGGTGAACCGTTTCACCAACCGTCACACGGCGGAGCTGGAAGAGGACCACATCGCCTAGTCCGGCTGGAGTGCCGGGACTCGCCTAGGGTTCGCCCGGGGCCGATGAGGCCGGGCCGGATGCGGGCCAGCGGGCACCCGCGAACCGTGCCAGGGCCGCTCCCAGATCGGCCGGTACCGCGGGACTCAGCGACATCAGCGGCAGGACGACGTAGCGTCGCTCGCCCACCCGGAGCTTCCGGTGAGGGCTGGGCACCCCGGGATACAGGGTGATCACGACGCCGTAGGTGGCGCCCTTCCAGCCCCGGTGGGACAGCTTGGACACCTCGACGCGCGCGGTGTCACGCCAGGGGACGACGCCCTGGTGACGGCCCACCGTATAGGTCAGGCGGTCGTGCGTCAGCTGAAGATCAAGCGTCAGTGGTCTTCGCAGCAGGCCGCTGAGTGTCACGGCCACACCTACCGCGAGCCAGAACAGCACGAACCGGAACCCGGTGCGCCAGTCTCCGTACGCGGCGAAGAGGACGAAATGGAGAGGGGCGGCCAGGGCCACCGTGTTCCAGTGCCCCAGCACGAGACCCCGGTGGCGTCCCCACGCGCGGAACCCGTGCTCGTCCTCCCGCACCGCCCAGTTGGGCCGCCCCGCCAGGGGTTCCTGTTCGGCGTCGAAGAGCGACCGCCCGGGTGCGATCAGCGGCTTCCCGTACCCCCGCCGGGTCACGGAGAAGACGTGGCGACCGGTGGGGGTCGCTTCCCGCGGGGCGGGGTTCCGGGAACTCCGCGCCGAGGCGTGTCCGTCGCGCCGGGCACGCCTGTCGCTTCCGCCACGCCTGTCGCGTCCGCCTCGTCCGCCTCGTCCGTCATGCTTGTCGCGCCCACCAGGCCCGTCGCGTCCGCCTCGTCCGTCGCGCCGCGAGAAGTGCTCCTGGAGTCGCTGGTTGCGGAACCGGTAGACGCCGCCGGAGCGTTGCAGCAGTCCGGCTCGGTGCGCGTGGCGCAGGAACTCCATCAGCGACCACGGCACCCGGTCCAGTGCCGCCAGGGACGCCTTCGCCAGCAGCCATCTGCTCCACGGGCTGAACGGCACGAGCACCACGGCCGCGCCGAACCAGCCGAGCAGCGCCCACACCACCCCGGCGCCCGACACCTCGGGCAGCAGCCAGTCCATGGCGCCCTGTCCCACGCCGATGAGCGGGGCGACCGTGACCAGCGAGCACACCAGGGCCCTGCGTTCGTCCCGCAGCAGTTCGTCGGGGCTGTTCGCGTCCTCGGTGTCCGACGGTGCGGAGATCGCCACGAGCAGGAGGGGCGAAAGGAGCGTGGAGCACACGGCCATCGCCACGAGCGGTGCCGCGAACGGTGTCGTCAGCGCCCACCCCGACAGCACCAGCGTCGGCAGGGCCACCACGGAGGCGGCCTTCAGGGCCCTGCCCAGCGAGGTGGCCCGGCCGGCCGAACGAAGGGCGGCGCCCAACCGGAACGGGTTCGCCAGCCGCCGTGGCCGCCCGTCGCGGCGCCTGAACCACAGCCTCTGGAACAGCAGGAGCAACCCCGTGAGCACCAGTGCCGTGGCGAAGGGCAGTTCCGCCCCGGCTCGCGCCAGGTCCGACGCGGACCCGGAGCGGTCGAGGACCGCGCCCGACGCCCCGACGATCCAGGCGGTCACCGCACACAGCGCCGGCACGACGAGCACGGTGAGGACACGCACCAGGGGGTGATGGTGCAACCGCCACCACGCGAACCCGGTCCGATGGCGGTCGGTGAGGAAGGCCGCCAGGAACGCCAGGTGGCGTCGGGCGCGGACGGGGTCCCAGGCGCCGGGGGCGTGCAGCCGGTCCGGAGCGTGCGGCAGCGGGCTGAAGACGGCGGGCACGATGTGCTCCAGCAGGTGTTCCTCGATCGAGGAGGAGGTGGGCAGCCGCGTCGTGTCGGTCAACTCCGCCGGGTTGGTGTGCGGTTGTGCGTACCCGCGGCGGGCCAGCCAGAGCATCAGGGGGTTCGACAGCGCGAGAGCGACCGGCTCGGGCGGGCTTTCCCGCAGTTCCTCGAAGACCGGCCGCCAGCGGTCCAGATGGAGGGGTGAGGTGCCGCTCTCCAGGTAGGCGACCGCGTCCTGGCCGCGGACCGGCAGTGCCTCGACGACCGCGGCGGCGGAGATGCCGCGCATGTCCCGCAGTACGTCACGGTATTCGGCGGTGCGAGAGGTGAGGATCAGCGGGTCGCCGTCCCTCAGCGCGTGGTTGAGGGCTTCGACGGCGAAGGCCCGCCGATGCGCGGGCAGTTCGTCCAGCCCGTCCAGTACGGGCAGGATCAGGCCGTCGGAGACCAGACGCTCGGCCGGATGGCGGCCGTCGACCCGCGGCAGGCCGGGGTGGTCCTCGGCGATGCGCCGCGCCAGCCAGGTACGCAGATGATCGCGCTCGGCCTGCCAGGTCTCCAGGGAGAGGAACACCGGCACCGGCCCGCCGTCGGCCCCCCGGAGCCGACGGGTCAGCAGGTCCAGCGTCAGCAGGACCGCCAGGGTCGTCTTGCCCGCTCCGGCCTCGCCCAGTACGACCAGGCGCCGCTGCCGGAGCGCCAGGAACGCCTCGGCCATGGTGCCGACCCGGTCGCCCTGCCCCGCCACCTCACCGCCGACGTTGTACGGGTGGTCGGCGTCGGGCCAACTGGCTCTCCAGCGCACCCGTATCGGCTCCGGCTTGGCGATGTCCCAGGCGTTGGCCTCCTCGCGCCACTGCCGGAACACGTTCTTGGCCAGCGTCTGGGCGGCCAGCTCCAGCGCCTCGACCGGTAAGGGGGCCTGCTGGACGAACTGGAGGACGGACGGTCCGTTGATCACACCGATCTGGACCAGGGTCCCGATCGTGCTGTCGACGACGATGTTCTGGACGGGTGAGGACGAGGTCAACTGCCGGGCCCGTCGGCCGGGGGACGCTGCGGGGAACCGATGATCACGTTCCCCGCGATCTCACCTGCCTGCACGACGGTGCCGGACACGATGCTTCCCTCGACGCTGTTCGTCACGGTGGGCGGCCTGTGTCCGGACGCCTTCCCTCCGGCACCGGGCGCGTAGGACGCCGGGTTCGCCGCGGGCGTCGGGGCGGCGGCCGGGCCCGCCGCGGACGCCGCTTTGCCGGTGGCGCCGCCCAGCCCCTCGACCAGTTTCCGCAGCTCCTGAGCCACCCGTCGCCACTCCCTCGCCGCGGCGGCTCCCTGTTCCGTGACGGATCTGCCGCTGGGGATCCACTGGAGTTGCCGCAGGGGGGAGCGCTCCGTCAGGTCGAAAGGCGCGACATTCACCGGGAAGACCCGGCATTCCCCGGCCTTCCACCGCCGCAGCGCCCGCGGCACCTCCTGCTCCATGCAGAAGTCGGACGAGACGTAGTTCGACGACAGGAGCAGCACGATGATGTCGGCGGACTCCAGTTTGCCGAAGAGGGTGGCCTCCCACGGGGCGCCCGGCGGGATGTCCTGGTCGTCGAAGAACTCGACGCCGCTTCGTTCGAGGTCCGCCACATGCCTGCGGAAGGTCTTCCGGTGGTGCTGTTCCGCACGGGAGTAGGTGATGACGACGCGGCACAGGGGATCTGGCGTGACAGACATGGCTTCCCGTTGACGTCTGCGGGACGGCACCCGAACCATCCTGACCGGGAGTGACCGACCCGTGAGGCGGAGTTGCTGCGAGGAGACATGACGGCACGACCCGGAAGTGACCGCCGATTCGTAGCGTACGGGTGATGCGTGATGATCGGGACTGTTTCCGCAGAACGGCTGTCCGACTCCCGCGACGACGACCGTCCGCCTCCCGCGACAACAGGCGGGTGGCGACCGGGACATGACGAAGGGGGCGCCCGGTGATGATCACCGGGCGCCCCCTTCTCGCAGCAAGCCGTGGCACGACGCACCACGGCGTCACGGAGCGCTGCCGCGCACTGCCGCGCACTGCTGTGTGCCAGGACTGCCGGGACGCGGCCTTACTCCCCGAGCAGGGCCCGCACCCGCTCCTGCCCCACCGCCAGCAGCAGCGTGGGCAGTCGCGGACCCGTGTCCCGGCCCACGAGCAGGTGGTACAGCAACGCGAAGAACGACCGCTGGGCCGTCTTGATCTCCGCCGGCAGTTCCTTGGGCGTGGCGTCCGCCGCGAACCCGGCCTGCACCTTGGGCACGCCGTAGACGAGATGCGTGAGCCCGTCCAGGGACCAGTGCTCGGCGAGCCCGTCGAGGAGCAGCCGCAGCGACTGCCGGGACGGCTCGTCGAGCGACTTCAGCAGCTCACCGTCGGCCTCCGCGCGCACGATGGTCCGCTGGTCGGCGGGAACCTGCGTGTTGATCCACGCCTCGGCCCTGTCCAGCCGCGGCCGTACCTCGTCGAGGCTGGACAGCGGGTCGGTGGGGTCGAGTTCGCTGAGGATGCGCAGGGTCTGGTCCTCGGCGCCCGCGGTGATGTCGGCGACGGACGCGAGGGTCCGGTACGGCATCGGGCGGGGCGTGCGCGGCAGCTCACCGGCGGCGGTGCGCACCGCGCGCGCGTGGGCGGCCACGTCGCCGGGCAGGGCGGAGCCGTCCGCGACCTTGGCGTCGAGCTTGTCCCACTCGTCGTAGAGCCGCTGGATCTCCTGGTCGAAGGCGATCTTGAAGGACTGGTTGGGCCGGCGGCGGGCGTAGAGCCAGCGCAGCAGCTGCGGCTCCATGATCTTCAGCGCGTCGGCGGGGGTCGGCACGCCCCCCTTCGACGACGACATCTTGGCCATGCCGGAGATGCCGACGAAGGCGTACATCGGGCCGATCGGCTGCTTGCCGCCGAAGATCCCGACGATCTGGCCGCCGACCTGGAAGCTGGACCCGGGCGAGGAGTGGTCGACCCCGCTCGGCTCGAAGACGACGCCCTCGTACGCCCACCGCATCGGCCAGTCGACCTTCCAGACGAGCTTGCCGCGGTTGAACTCGTTCAGCGCGACGGTCTCGGAGAAGCCGCAGGCGGTGCAGGTGTAGGTCAGCTCGGTGGTGTCGTCGTCGTAGGCGGTGACGGTGGTGAGGTCCTTGCCGCAGCTCCCGCAGTAGGGCTTGTACGGGAAGTACCCGGCGCTGCCGGAGCTGCCGTCGTCCTCACCGGCGGCGCCGGAGCCCTCGGCGGCCTCCAGCTCCGCCTCGTCCACCGGCTTCTGCGCCTGCTGCTTCTTGGCCGGGGCCTTCTTGGTGCGGTACTGGTCGAGGATCGCGTCGATGTCGCCGCGGTGCCGCATGGCGTGCAGGATCTGCTCGCGGTACACGCCGGAGGTGTACTGCTCGGTCTGGCTGATCCCGTCGAACTCGACGCCCATCTCGGCGAGCGCGGCGGTCATCGCCGCCTTGAAGTGCTCGGCCCAGTCGGGGTGGGCGGAGCCGGGCGGGGCGGGCACGGAGGTGAGCGGCTTGCCGATGTGCTCGGCCCAGGAGCCGTCGACGCCGTCGATGCCGTTCGGGACCTTGCGGAAGCGGTCGTAGTCGTCCCAGGAGATCAGGTGCCGGACCTCGTGGCCCCGGCGGCGGATCTCGTCGGCGACGAGGTGCGGGGTCATGACCTCGCGGAGGTTGCCGAGGTGGATCGGGCCGGAGGGGGAGAGCCCGGACGCGACGACGACCGGTTTGCCGGGGGCCCGACGCTCCGACTCCTCGATGACCTCGTCCGCGAAACGGGAGACCCAGTCGGTGGTCTCGGTGCTCTGAGCCACGATCGGCACGTCCTCTTTTTCTGAAGGTTGTCCATGGCCGCCGGTACGGTCCCCGGCCGACGGCCCCATCCTCCCAGCCTTTCACTCCGTGGGTCGAACCGGGCGCCCAATAACTCGGGGGTGCGGGTGCGGTCGGCGGGTGCGGGTGCGTCGTGGTTGCTCGCGCAGTTCCCCGCGCCCCTGAAAAGCAGGGGCTACCCCCATGCTTTTCAGGCCCGCAGGGGCCCGGTCTTTCAGGACCGAGGGAGCCTGGCCGTGCAGGCCCGTAGCGGCCCGGCCGTTCAGGCCCGAGGGAGCCTGGTCTTTCAGACCCGCAGCGGCCCGGCCGTTCAGGCCCGCAGAAGCCTGGTCTTTCAGGCCCGCAGAAGCCTGGTCTTTCAGGACCGAGGGAGCCCGGCCGTTCAGGCCCGCAGCGGCCTGGTCTTTCAGACCCGCAGCGGCCCGGCCGTTCAGGCCCGCAGAAGCCTGGCCGTGCAGGCCGCAGCGGCCCGGCCGTTCAGGCCCGCAGAAGCCTGGTCTTTCAGGCCCGCAGGGGCCTGGTCTTTCAGGGGCGCGGGGAACTGCGCGAGAAGCCCCACCGGACCCGCACCCGCCCACACCCCCGAACCGACCCCCACCCCCGAGGCGCCTAAGAAAAACCCCTTTACCCCCCGTGGGATACTGGCGGCATCCACCCGTACCCCAAGGAGAACGGCACCCCCTGATGGCTTCGGTCACGTCCCTCACCGCCTCCGTCCACCAGCGCCTCGCGACCGCCCTCTCGGCCACCCTGCCGACCGCGGACGCGGACCCGCTGCTGCGACGCAGCGACCGGGCGGACTACCAGGCGAACGGGATCCTCGCCCTCGCGAAGAAGGCGAAGGCGAACCCGAGGGAGCTGGCCGCCCAGGTCGTCGCCCAGGTGGAGTCCGGCGAGCTGATCGGGGAGATCGAGGTCTCCGGCCCCGGCTTCCTCAACATCACCCTCACCGACCGGGCCATCATCACGAACCTCGCGGAGCGCTACGCGGACGCGGACGCCCGCCTCGGCGTCCCCCTCGCGGCGCACCCGGGCACCACGGTCATCGACTACGCCCAGCCGAACGTGGCCAAGGAGATGCACGTCGGCCACCTCCGCTCCGCCGTGATCGGTGACGCGGTCGTCCAGATCCTGGAGTTCACCGGCGAGAACGTGGTCCGCAGGCACCACATCGGCGACTGGGGCACCCAGTTCGGCATGCTGATCCAGTACCTGGACGAGCACCCGCACGAGCTGGACCACAAGGACGCCCAGGTGAGCGGCGAGGAGGCGATGTCGAACCTCGACCGCCTCTACAAGGCCGCCCGGAAGCTGTTCGACTCCGACGAGGAGTTCAAGACGCGGGCCCGGCGCAGGGTCGTCGACCTCCAGGCGGGGGACCCGCACACCCTCGCCACCTGGCAGAAGTTCGTCGACGAGTCGAAGATCTACTTCTTCTCCGTCTTCGAGAAGCTGGACATGGAGGTCCGGGACGCGGACATCGTCGGCGAGTCGGGTTACAACGACATGCTGGACGAGACGTGCCGCCTCCTGGAGGAGTCGGGGGTCGCGGTCCGCTCGGAGGGCGCCCTGTGTGTCTTCTTCGACGACATCAAGGGCCCGGACGGCAACCCGGTCCCCCTGATCGTCAAGAAGTCCGACGGCGGCTACGGCTACGCGGCGACCGACCTCTCCGCGATCAGGGACCGCGTCTTCCACCTCAAGGCCAACTCCCTGCTGTACGTCGTGGACGCCCGCCAGTCCCTGCACTTCAAGATGGTCTTCGAGACCGCGCGCAGGGCGGGCTGGCTGAACGACGACGACGTCAAGGCGTTCCAGCTCGCCTTCGGCACGGTCCTCGGCAAGGACGGCAAGCCGTTCAAGACCCGTGAGGGCGAGACGATCCGGCTGGTCGACCTGCTCGACGAGGCGATCGACCGCGCCACGGCCGTGGTCCGGGAGAAGGCCGAGAAGGTGGGTCTGACCGAGGAGGAGATCGTCGAGAACGGCCGGTACGTCGGCATCGGCGCGGTGAAGTACGCCGACCTGTCGACCTCCGCCGTACGGGACTACAAGTTCGACCTGGACCAGATGGTCTCGCTCAACGGCGACACCTCCGTCTACCTCCAGTACGCGTACGCCCGTATCCAGTCGATCCTCCGCAAGGCGGGCGAGGCCGACCCCACCGCCCACCCGGAGCTGGAACTGGCCCCGGCGGAGCGGGCGTTGGGGCTGCACCTGGACCAGTTCGGCGAGGCGGTGGCCGAGGTCGCGGAGTCGTACGAGCCGCACAAGCTGGCCGCGTACCTCTTCAAGCTGGCGACCCTGCTGACGTCGTTCTACGACCAGTGCCCGGTCCTCAAGGCCGACACCCCGGCCCAGGTGGAGAACCGCCTGTTCCTGGTCGACCTGACGGCCCGCACCCTGCACCGGGGCATGGCCCTGCTGGGCATCAGGACGCCCGACAAGCTCTGACCGCTCACGGCGAACGGACTGCCCCGGCGGCCCGGCCCCTCGTGCTCCGGCGCGATCGGCCGGGCCGCTGTCAGTGGCTCCCCCTACAGTCGCTCGCATGGCGACCCTTCCCAACCCGCTGCCCCAACTGGCGGCCGACCCGAGCGGGCGTGTGCTCGGGCTTGAACTCCCGCTTCCGCAGGGGCGGCTGATCGACGCGACGGACGACGGCCCGTGGCACGAACCGCTGTTGTGGTGCGCGGACGATCCGGCCGCGCCCGGCGCCTGGGCCGCGGTCCTGCCCGCACGCCGTACGGCCGGCCTGCTCCCGGTGCTCCTGGACGTCGGCGGCGGCCAGGGCGGGCCGGAGGCGTGGGAGCTGATGCCCGGCGAGACGTCCTACCCGGGCGACCACGACGCCGACGAGGTCCTGGCCGAGTTCTGGGACGCGTACGCGGGCACCGAGGACCCCGACTGGCCCGGCCTCACCGAGGCCCCGGCCCGGCTCCCGGCCGACCCCGACGCCCTCGCCGCCACCACCGCCGACGCCCTCGTCGAGGACCCCTCCCGGCTGAAGGACCCCCGCCTCGCCCTGGTGCCCGCCCGCCGCAGCGCCGACATCCCGGCGGCGATCGGCTGGACCGGCCCGGTCAACCACGAGAACGACGTGGCGAGGCTCTGCGCGGTCCTGCGCTCCTGGGAGGACCGCTTCGGGATACGGGTGGTCGCCCTCACCTTCGACCAGCTCGTCCTCTCCGTCGCCGCGCCGCCCACCACCGAGGCCGAGGCCGAAGCCGTCGCCGCCGAGCACTTCGCCTTCTGCCCCGACAACATCTGGCAGGGCACGACCGACGGCACCCGTGGTTCCTACGCCCGCACCCTCCTCGGCGCGCCCCTGTGGTCCTTCTGGTGGGACTGACGCGGCGGCGTCAGTCCCGCAACCCCGCCCCCAGCCTCCGCAGCCCCTCCCGGATCTCCTCCGGCGTCTGCGTCACGAAGCAGAGCCGCAGGGTCGACCGGTCCGGCTCACCGGCGTAGAAGGGCGCGCCGGGCACGTACGCCACGTCCTGCTCGACGACCCGCGGCAGCAGGGCGCCGGTGTCGTAGGAGGCGGGGAGGCGGGCCCAGAGGAACATGCCGCCCTCGGGACGGTTCCAGGTGGAGCCCTCGGGGAGCGCCGCGGCGAGGCCGTCGAGCATGGCGTCGCGGCGCTCACGGTAGGCGGCGGCGACCCGGACGACATGGGCGTCCAGGTCACGGTCGGCGAGATAGCGGGCGGCGGCCAGCTGGTTGACGGTCGGGGTGTGCAGGTCGGCCGCCTGCTTGGCGACCGCGCACGCCCGGCGCAGCTCTGCCGGCGCGCGCAGCCAGCCCAGCCGCATCCCGGGGGCCATCACCTTGGAGAAGGAGCCCAGCAGCGCCGCGCGGTCCTCGGCCCCCGGGTACGAGGCGATCCACGGCACCCGGCCGCCCTCGAAGCGGAGTTCGCCGTACGGGTCGTCCTCGACGATCCACAGCCCGCGCCGGACGGCGACCGAGGCGATGGCCGCCCGCCGCTCGGCGGGGAGGGTGCGCCCGGTCGGATTCTGGAAGGTGGGCACGGTGTAGAAGAGCTTGGGGCGCAGCCGCGCCACCAGGTCCTCCAGCGCCGCCGGGTCCACGCCGTGCCGGTCGCCGGGCACGGCCACGACCCGCGCCCCCGCGAAGCGGAACGCCTGAAGTGCCGCCAGATAGCAGGGATCCTCGACCAGGACGACGTCGCCCGGCTCCAGCAGCGCGGTGGCGAGCAGCGACAGCGCCTGTTGCGACCCGGTGGTGACGAGCACCTCGTCCGCGCCGGTCGGCAGTCCACGCGCCCTGTACCGCGCCGCGAGCGCATCCCGGAGCACCGGCTCGCCCTCGGTCGTCGCGTACTGCAGGGCGCGCCCCGCCGACTCGGCGAGCACATCGCGGTAGGCGGCCGCTATCCCCTCGACGTCGAACAGCTCGGGGGCGGGCAGTCCACCCGCGAAGTTGACGACTTCGGGACGCGAGGTGACGGCGAGGATATCCCGAACGGGGGAACCCCCGACCGCCGTGACCCGTCCGGCGAAGCGAGGCACGGCCGCCCCGCCGCCGCCCGCGGCCGGGCCCCCCGAAGCGTCCCCGCCCTCCGTCTTCGCGACAAACCCCACGTCATACGCGGCACGCACGGCATCCACGGCACCCATCCCACGGCTCCCTCGCCCCTCGCGGACGGTCCGATCCCGCCCCTGCCCGCACCCTAGCCAGGTGCATGCCCCCTACACCCACCATTTCCGCGATGCGGACCGTGCTCCGCACCCCCTAGGCTGCGCGCATGCTGCCCAGCGTGGACACGAACGACGAGTTGCGAGAAGTCGTCGGTGACGAGGCGCTGCTGCGACCTGCTGCCCAGGATCTCTGCGGTCAGCTCGGTCTCGCAGGCGCGCGAATCGTACGTTTCCCCGAGGGCTCGCTGCCGGTGTACGCCGTCGGCGACGCCCTCGTCCTCAAGCTCTATCCGGGTTTCGAAGCGACGGAAGCCGTCCGCGAGGCCCGCCTGCTGTCGATACTGTGGGGCAAACTCCCCATCCCCACGCCCCGGTTGCACTCGGCCGACCAGTACAAGAACGGCTGGCGCTATGTGCTGATGTCCCGGCTGCCCGGCGAGGACCTCAACGAGGCGTGGCCCCGGATCCCCCGGGCCGACCAGGAACGGGTCGTCGTCGAGGCCGCCGAGGGCCTCGCCGCCCTGCACGCCCTGGACGCCACCCCGGTCGTCCCCCTCACCGGGCCCACGGACTGGGGCAGGTTCATCGCCGCACAGCGCGCGGCGGCGGTCGAACAGCAGCTCAGCGGCGGGCTCTCGGGCCCCTGGCTGGAGCAGATCCCGGACTTCCTGCGCTCCGTGCCCCTGAACACCCGGCGCCGCCCGGTCCTGCTGCACACCGAGTACATGCGCGAGCACCTCACCGTCGACCCGCACGACGGCTGGCGCCTCACCGGACTCTTCGACTTCGAGCCGGCCATGGTCGGCGATCCCGCCTACGACTTCGTCAGCGTGGGCCTGCTGCTGACCCGCGCCGATCCCACCCTGCTGAAGCTCTTCTACGAGGCGTACGGCCACCCACCGTTCGACCCGCGCGAGTTGATGGCGTACACCCTTCTGCACGTCTACAGCGACCTGGAGTGGTACCTGCGCAGCCTGCCGGCTCCGCCGCGCCAGAACTTCGAGTCACTGGCGGAGACCTGGTTCGGCACCGGCGGGTGAGGACGCCGGCCGTCGTCACCCCTTGCGTCCCGTCGCCACGTACACGTTGATGTCCGCGTCGGTCACGTCGTTGATGTCCCGGTACCGGACCTTCTCGATGTCGTCCATCCCGGCCAGTACATGCGGTTCCACGCCCGCCGGCACCGGGGCGCCGCCCTCGAACCGCCAGTGGTGCGCCGGCACCACCCCGGGCTCGTCCAGCACGAGGTCGCTCTGCTCGAAGAAGCGGGCGACCTCGTCCCGGGACCGCAGCACGAAGGTGAACCCCCGCTCGGTGTAGGTCTTCTGGACGGCCCGGATGCTCGCCGGGTTGAGGTCCTCGGTCAGATGGCTGAGGACCAGCCGGCTCCCGGCGGGCAGCGCGTCCACCAGCTCCCGCACCACGGGGTAGGCCTGCCCGTCCTCCACGAAGTGCAGGACCGCCACCAGGCACAGCGCGATCGGCCGGTCGAAGTCGAGTGTCTTCGCGGCCGCTTCAAGAATCCGCTCAGGCGACTTCAGGTCGGCGTCGATGTAGTCCGTGACGCCCTCGGGCCCGCTCGTCAGCAACGCGCGCGCGTGCGCGAGCACCACCGGGTCGTTGTCGACGTACACGACCCGGCTGTCGGGGGCGATCTCCTGGGCGATCTGGTGGACGTTCTCGGCGGTCGGCAGCCCGGTGCCGATGTCGAGGAACTGCCGGATGCCCTCGTCCCCGGCGAGCGTGGTCACCGCGCGGCGCATGAAGTCCCGGTTGTGCCGGACATCGAGATAGCCGCGCGGATTGGCCGCCAGCGCGGCAGCGGCCGCGTCCCGGTCCACGGGGTAGTTGTCCTTGCCGCCGAGGAAGACGTCGTAGACCCGTGCCGGGTGCGCCCTGGTGGTGTCGATCCTCTTCCGCAGCTCGGCGGGGTCCTGGCTGAGCGCGTCGCCGGCCATGCAACTCTCCCTAAGGGGGCGGGTCATCGAATGAGCAACAACCTAACCCGCAGGGCAAGTTGGCGCCGCACGGATCCGGAAGCCCGCCCACCGCCCCCTGGGGGCCGCCCCTCTGAGAGCGGCAGCCGACCGGCCCTACCCCTCCGTGTCCGCGCCCAGCGTCGTCCCCTCCTTGACCCACTTCGGCCCGCCCAGCGGATACTCGTACGCCGGACGCCCGTTGTTGCCGCTCGTGCGGAACGGCGCACCGTCGTCGTTCAGCGTCAGCGTGCCGCTGCGGGAGCCGCTGCTCCACTTCAGCTCCAGGTACCAACTGACGTAGTACGCCGAGGCGTCGGCGGTGATGTAGTAGACCTCCGGGTCGGACTCGCTGACGGAGTACGGGAAGTTCCTGCTGCCCGCCTTGGGCTTCACGTCGGGGCGCGCGGCGTCCAGGGCGATCGTGAAGGACCGGGTCGGGACACCGGCCCCGCAGCCGACTCCGGGGTAGCCCATGGCGTAGTCGTTCCAGGCGAGGGGCGACCGCTTGTCGACCATACGGACCGTCAGGCTCCGTACGACCACGGTCTCCTCGCCGGACCCCTGCACGGTGAGCGTCAGAAACTGCTGCCCCGAGGACACGGCCCGCTCCGACGACGCCCAGGCCGCCGCGTCCTGCTCCAGCGGGGGCGGCCCCACCTCGGCCGGCGCACGGTCGGCCAGATACCGCTGGGAGCAGGGGGACTCCCAGGTGTACGGCTCCACCTTCACCGACAGCGGCGCCGGGAGGGACGCATTCTCACCGCCCCCGCCCGCCGCACTCGTACGGGTCGGGTCCGTACCGGCGGAGGGCCCGCTCCCCCGGCCGGCTCCCTTCCGCCTCCCGGCACCCGACTCGCTCGCGGAGACGGACGGCGAGGCACCGGACGGTACGGCCGATCCCGGTTCGTCCCGCTCCTCACCCCGGAACTCCTTCTCCCCCACGGACACGTCCCCGGCCCACCGCGCGGACCCGTCCTCCTCCCCGGCGGACGGCAGACCCACGGCAAGCGTGACCGCACCGAGCACGGCGGCGACCGCCAGCCCGGCCACCAGTGCCGTCCGCGAACGCTGTCCGGTACGCGACCGGTTCCGCGCACCGCCGGAGACGTCGCGCCCGATCACCGTCTCCCCCACCGCGCCCTCCCCCGAGCGCCTCACAGTCACGCCATCGGCCCCGCCCGCAGCGCCACCGGACCCGGCCGAAGCGCCACCCGGCCCGCCCGCAGCGCCACCGGACCCGTCCGAGGCGCCATCACGCCCCGCCCCCGCGCCGACGGTCGCCGCCTCCCCGGCCCCGGTCTCCGCCCCCGTATCCGAGTTCGGCTCGGCCGCCGCGGCGCCCGAGGCCGCCGCGGCCTTGGTGGACACCGCTCCGCCGGCCGCCCCGGCGGAGTCGTTCCCCTTGCGCCGCCGCGTCGCGTCCGCGAGCACCCACGTGCGGTGCAGTTCGACCAGCTCCTCCGGCGTCGCCTTGCACAGCCGGGCCAAGCGCTCCACGGGCGCGTAGTCGGCGGGCACGGCGTCCCCGTTGCAGTACCGGTGAAGCGTCGACGTACTCATGTGGAGCCGCTTGGCGAGCACCCCGTAGCTGAGCCCCGAGCGCTCCTTCAACTCCCTCAGCGCCTCGGCGAATTCAGCCCCCATGCCGTCCCCGGCACCACTCCCCGACACAGCGTCCTCCGTCCCCCATACGCCCCCCGCGTCCCGTCCGGCGTTCCAGGGGATTGACGTTCTTCCAGGTCAAAGCCGTTCTGGGCATTCCAGCGTCCCTGATCGTCCGCCGAGTGTGGCGGCCGGGACGGTTCACCCCGCAAGCTCTGGTCATCCAAGCACGCCGCTCCCGGAAACCCGGTCGAGCGGCACGGCTTCGACCACTTGTTCTCAGCCCCGGCAACCGGCTTTGTCCGAAAAGGAATTGATCATGCGCACGTTCCGTACGGCCCGCCCCGCCCGTCTGCTCGCCGCGACCGGCGTCGCGATCGCCGCCCTCGCCCTCACCGCCTGCGACAACGGCATGGGCCCCCGGGACGAGGGCCGTGCGAGCGACTCCACGTCGACCTCGCAGACCTCCGGTTCCACAGGCGGCTCGGGCTCCACGACCGGCGGCACCGCGACGACCACGGGCGGCACCGGCTCCACCGCCGGCGGCTCGGGCTCCTCCGCCGGCGGCACGGCGACGACCGACCAGGCCTCCTCGAAGACGGGCACCGGCACCGGCAAGTCCGCCGCGTCCGACCCGTGGGACCCCGCCAACCGCGTCACCTGCAACGGCTCCAACACCACGGTCACCGCGAAGCCGGCGCCCCGCCCGATCAACCACCTGCTGGTCACCGTCAAGAACACCGGCTCGAAGTACTGCGACCTCTACTACTACCCGACGGTCCGCTTCGACCAGGCCCAGTGGGCCCCGGCCGTCTTCGAGGAGTTCCAGCCCCAGGCGGTGGTGACCCTCGCCCCCGGCGAATCCGGCTACGCGGGCGTCCTTCTCTCCTCCGCCGACGGCAGCGGCCAGAACGGCACCACGGCCAAGAAGGTCACCATCGGCTTCCAGGGCAAGAAGGCGGGCAGCAACGGCGGCGCCGTCGCCGCCCCCGCCCTGCCGGCCAAGGGCGTCTACTACGACAGCTCCCTGACCGTCACCTACTGGCAGTCGTCGATGGACGACGCCCTCATGTACTGAGCCCGGGCAGCGGAACAGCACGAACCGGGCCGTCGAGGCGCCTCAGCGCACCATACGAGCCGCCTCGACGGCCCAGTACGTGAGGATGTTCTGCGCACCCGCCCGCTTGATCCCCGTCAGCGTCTCCAGGATCGCCCGGTCCCGGTCGATCCACCCCTTCTCGGCGGCGGCCTCGACCATCGAGTACTCCCCGGAGATCTGGTAGGCGGCGACCGGCACGTCCACGGCGTCCGCGACCCGCGCGAGGATGTCGAGGTAGGGACCGGCCGGCTTCACCATCACCATGTCGGCGCCCTCCTGAAGATCGAGGGCCAGCTCCCGCAGCGACTCCCGGGTGTTCGCCGGATCCTGCTGGTAGGTCTTGCGGTCCCCCTTCAGCGAGGAGGCGACGGCCTCCCGGAAGGGCCCGTAGAACGCGGAGGCGTACTTGGCGGTGTAGGCGAGGACGGCGACGTCCTCGCGCCCGATCCGGTCGAGCGCGTCCCGGACGACCCCGATCTGGCCGTCCATCATCCCGCTGGGCCCGACCACATGGGCTCCGGCGTCGGCCTGCACCTGGGCCATCTCCGCGTACCGCTCCAGGGTCGCGTCGTTGTCGACGCGACCCTGCGCGTCCAGCACCCCGCAGTGCCCGTGATCGGTGGTCTCGTCGAGACAGAGATCGGACATGACGAGCAACTCGTCCCCGACCTCGGCCCGCACGTCACGGATGGCGACCTGCAGGATCCCGTCGGGATCGGTCCCCGGCGTGCCGAGCGCGTCCTTCTTGTCGTCCTCCGGCACCCCGAACAGCATGATCCCGGAGACCCCGGCCTCGACGGCCTCCGCGGCGGCCTTCTTCAGACTGTCCCGCGTGTGCTGCACGACCCCCGGCATCGCCGTGATCGGCACCGGCGCGCTCACACCCTCCCGCACGAACGCGGGCAGGATGAAGTCCGCGGGATGCAGCCGCGTCTCGGCCACCATCCGCCGCATCACGGGCGTCGTACGAAGCCGGCGGGGCCGCGTACCGGGAAACGATCCGTACTTCGACATACACCTACGCTACGCCCGCCCCACCGCCCCCTTTGCCGACGGCCCGTCGGCGGACGCCACCCGGCGAACACGACAAACCCCCCGAGCGCGCGAGCACTCAGGGGGTGAAGGGCCCCGCCCTTACGTCGTCGTCCTCCGCCGCCGCGCCCCCGGCCGCCGCTCGCTCGGCCGGGTCACGGGATCCCCCGCCTCGACCGCCGCGGCCCGCCGGCGCAGCCCGAAGTCCGCCAGCGCCTCCGCCAGCTTGTGCACGGACGGCTCGGGAGCCATCACGTCCACCCGCAGCCCGTGCTCCTCGGCCGTCTTGGCCGTGGCGGGCCCGATACAGGCGATCACCGTCACGTTGTGCGGCTTCCCGGCGATCCCCACCAGGTTCCGCACGGTGGAGGAGGACGTGAACAGCACGGCGTCGAAGCCGCCGCCCTTGATCGCCTCCCGCGTCTCGGCCGGCGGCGGCGAAGCCCGCACGGTCCGGTACGCGGTGACGTCGTCGACCTCCCAGCCCAGCTCGATCAGCCCGGCGACCAGCGTCTCCGTGGCGATGTCGGCCCGCGGCAGGAACACCCGGTCGATCGGGTCGAAGACCGGGTCGTACGGCGGCCAGTCCTCCAGCAGCCCGGCGGCCGACTGCTCACCGCTCGGCACCAGATCCGGCTTCACACCGAACGCGATCAGCGCCCTGGCCGTCTGCTCACCCACCGCCGCGACCTTGATCCCGGCGAAGGCACGCGCGTCGAGCCCGTACTCCTCGAACTTCTCCCGCACCGCCTTGACCGCGTTCACCGAGGTGAAGGCGATCCACTCGTAGCGTCCCGTCACGAGCCCCTTCACGGCCCGCTCCATCTGCTGCGGCGTCCGCGGCGGCTCGACCGCGATCGTCGGCACCTCGTGCGGTACGGCCCCGTACGAGCGCAGTTGGTCGGAGAGCGAGGCGGCCTGCTCCTTCGTCCGCGGCACGAGGACCCGCCATCCGAAGAGCGGCTTGTTCTCGAACCACGACAGCTGGTCGCGCTGGGCCGCCGAGGAACGCTCGCCGACCACCACTATCACCGGCCTGCCGCCCTCGGGGGAGGGCAGCACCTTGGCCTGCTTCAGCGTCTGCGCGATCGTGCCGAGGGTCGCGGTCCAGGTGCGCTGCCGGGTCGTCGTACCGGCGACCGTCACGGTCATCGGCGTATCGGGCTTGCGGCCCGCCGCGACCAGCTCACCGGCGGCCGCGGCCACGGTCTCCAGCGTCGCCGAGACGACCACGGTCCCGTCCGACGCCCCGACCTCCGCCCAGCACCGGTCGGAGGCCGTGCGCGCGTCGACGAACCGCACGTCCGCGCCCTGCGCGTCCCGCAGCGGCACACCGGCGTACGCGGGCACGCCGACGGCGGCGGCCACGCCGGGCACCACCTCGAACGGCACGCCGGCGGCGGCGCACGCCAGCATCTCCTCGGTGGCGTACGTGTCGAGTCCGGGGTCCCCGGACACCGCACGCACGACCCGCCTGCCGCCCCGTGCGGCCTCCATGACAAGATGTGCCGCATCCCGCACAGCGGGTGCACCAACGGTTGTTGACGTGCCGTCAACGACCGTCAGCTGAGGCGTGCCTGTGCCCGAGAACGTATCCGCTGAAGTAGCCGCGGAAGAGGCAGAGGGCGCCGCAGTCAGAGCCGACGGCGGGCTCGAGTCGGTGTCCAGTAGGGCGACGCCGGCGCGGGCGTGCGTACGCACCACGTCGAGCACATCGTGCTCGGCGATGAGAACGTCCGCGTTCGCCAGGGCCTCGACGGCGCGCAGTGTCAGCAGTCCCGGATCCCCGGGTCCGGCACCGAGGAAGGTGACGTGACCGTGGTCCGGACCGGCGGGAAGGGTGGTGGGGCTCAATGTGCTCGCTCCCCCATCAGACCGGCCGCGCCCTTAGCGAGCATCTCGGCGGCGAGTTCACGGCCGAGCGCCATTGCTTGGTCGTACGTCTCGGGCACGGGACCGGTGGTGGACAGCTGCACCAGCGTCGAGCCGTCGGTCGTGCCGACGACGCCGCGCAGGCGCATCTCCTTGACAGTCTGCCCGTCGTCCAGAAGGTCGGCGAACGCACCCACAGGTGCGCTGCAACCGGCCTCCAGGGCGGCGAGCAGGGATCGCTCGGCGGTCACGGCGGCCCGGGTGTCCGGGTCGTCGAGTCCGGCGAGCGCGGCGATCAGCTCCGCATCGGCTGCGGCGCATTCGATCGCCAGTGCCCCCTGGCCGGGGGCGGGCAAAACAGTGTCGACCGGGAGGAAGTCGGTCGCTTCGTCGATCCGTCCGATCCGGGTCAGTCCGGCGGCGGCCAGGACGACGGCGTCCAGCTCGCCCTGCCGTACGTATCCGATCCGCGTGTCGACGTTCCCGCGGATCGGCACCGTCTCGATCGTGAGCCCGTGGCTGCGCGCGTACGCGTTCAGCTGGGCCATCCGGCGCGAGGAGCCGGTACCGACCCGGGCACCCTCGGGCAGCCGCTCGAACGTCAGTCCGTCCCGGGCGACCAGGACGTCCCGCGCGTCCGCGCGGACCGGCACGGCGGCCAGGGCCAGCTCGTCCGGGTACGTGGTCGGCAGGTCCTTGAGGGAGTGCACGGCGAAGTCGACCTCGCCGCGCAGCAGCGCCTCGCGCAGCGCGGTGACGAAGACGCCCGTGCCGCCGATCTGCGCCAGCTGCTCGCGGGAGACGTCGCCGTACGTCGTGATCTCCACGAGTTCGACGGGCCGCCCGGTCAGCCGGCGGACCGCGTCCGCCACCTGCCCGGACTGGGCCATGGCGAGTTTGCTTCGCCTGGTCCCGAGCCTCAGGGCCCTGTTGTGCGGCTCACTCATGATCGCCCTCGGTTCTCGGCGTTCGCTCCGACGAATCTGTCGTCGGCTCTGCGCTGGTCGCTGTCCACGGCCCGGGACACGGCGGTGACCGTCTCCTGGTCCAGGTCGAACAGGGTCCGCAGCGCGTCCGCGTACCCGGCGCCGCCGGGTTCGGCCGCGAGCTGCTTGACCCGTACGGTCGGCGCGTGCAGCAGCTTGTCCACCACGCGCCGCACGGTCTGGGTGATCTCGCCCCGGTGCTTGTCGTCGAGGCCGGGCAGCCGGCCCTCCAGGCGGGCGATCTCGCTCGCGACGACATCGGCGGCCATGGCGCGCAGCGCCACGACGGTGGGTGTGATGTGCGCGGCCCGCTGAGCGGCGCCGAAGGCCGCCACCTCGTCCGAAACGATCCTCCGCACCAGGTCGACGTCGGCGGCCATCGGCGCGTCGGCGGAGGCCTCGGCGAGCGACTCGATGTCGACCAGCCGGACGCCGGCCAGCCGGTGCGCGGCCGCGTCGATGTCGCGGGGCATCGCCAGGTCCAGCAGCGCCAGCACGGGCGCGGGCCGGGGCACCTCGACGACCGCCTCGGGGCGGCGCAGCTCGGTGATCCGTCCGGCGACGGAGACGGCCGCGACGAGCGCGGCGATCAGCTCGGCGTCGGCGGCGGGCGTGTGCGGGGCCTCGCGCTCCGGCGTACGGCGGCTCACGCGCCGGTCCACGGTCGCGTTGTCCACCCAGGCCGCGTGCTGTTCCAGGGTCGCCGCGTCCATCCCGGCGACCGCGGCCTCCCCGTGCACGGAGAAGCCGCCGCCCTGGACGGCGGGCAGGTCGAGCGGGCAGTCGTCGTCGCTGCCGAGGGAGATCGGCGCCAGGGCCGGACGTATGCCGGTGCGGGTGTCCGGGCGGCTCTCCGGCCCGGCGGGAACGCCCTCGGGCACCCGGCCCTCGACGGCAGCCGCGACCATCTCGGCGGTGAGGACCAGGCCCGTGGCGCCCGTACAGGAGACCGCGACGTCGGCACGTGTCAGCTCGGCCGGCACCGAATCCATCGGTACCGCGCGGGCCAGCACGTCCGTTTCACCCTGTTCGGTGAGGATCTGCGCGAGCCGTTCGGCCCGGTCGTGCGTCCGGTTGGCGATCACGATCTCGCCCACGCCGGCGCGCGCGAGGGTCGCGGCGGCCAGCGAGGACATGGAACCCGCGCCGATCACCACGGCCCGCTTGCCCCGGGCCCAGCTCTCGACGTCCGCACCCGCGGTGAACTGCTCCAGACCGAAGGTCACCAGCGACTGTCCGGCCCGGTCGATCCCGGTCTCGGAGTGCGCCCGCTTGCCGACCCTGAGGCTCTGCTGGAACAGGTCGTTCAGCAGCCGTCCGGCGGTGTGCAGCTCCTGGGCGCGGGCCAGCGCGTCCTTGATCTGCCCGAGGATCTGCCCCTCGCCGACGACCATCGAGTCGAGCCCGCAGGCCACGGAGAACAGATGGTGGACGGCGCGGTCCTCGTAGTGCACGTACAGATACGGCGTGATCTCGTCGAGCCCGACGCCGCTGTGCCGCGCGAGCAGCGTGGACAGCTCGGCGACGCCCGCGTGGAACTTGTCCACGTCCGCGTACAGCTCGATGCGGTTGCAGGTGGCCAGGAGCGCGGCCTCGGTGGCCGGCTCCGCGGCGACCGTGTCCTGAAGCAACTTGATCTGCGCGTCCAGGGACAGCGCCGCCCGCTCCAGCACGCTCACCGGAGCGCTGCGGTGACTCAGTCCGACGACCAGGAGACTCATGCCGGCATCACCGCGGGGACATCCCCGTCGGGCCCTTTCCCGGACTCCCGGGGAAGCGGCGCAACGGCAGCGGCCTCGGCCGCCGCCTCCTCGCCGGCCTTGCGCTGCTCGTGGAACGCGAGGATCTGCAGCTCGATGGAGAGGTCCACCTTGCGGACGTCGACGCCGTCCGGCACGGAGAGGACGGTGGGCGCGAAGTTGAGGATCGACGTGATCCCGGCGGCGACCAGCCGGTCGCACACCTGCTGGGCGGCGCCGGCGGGCGTGGCGATCACGCCGATCGACACGCCGTTGTCGTCGATGATCTTTTCCAGCTCGTCCGTGTGCTGCACCGCGATACCCGCGACCGGCTTCCCCGCCATCGCCGGATCGGCGTCTATCAGAGCGGCCACCCGAAAGCCGCGGGAGGCGAACCCGCCGTAATTGGCCAGCGCGGCGCCGAGATTACCGATACCGACGATCACGACCGGCCAGTCCTGGGTCAGCCCCAGCTCACGCGAGATCTGGTAGACGAGATACTCGACGTCGTACCCCACACCCCGCGTCCCATAGGAACCGAGGTACGAGAAGTCCTTGCGCAGCTTCGCGGAGTTGACCCCGGCGGCGGCCGCGAGTTCCTCGGATGAAACGGTGGGTACCGAACGCTCGGAGAGCGCGGTCAGGGCACGGAGGTACAGCGGAAGTCTGGCGACGGTGGCCTCGGGAATCCCTCGGCTACGGGTCGCCGGTCGGTGAGTTCGGCCAGTTGCCACGGTGCTCCTGCGGGTAGAGCGGGGCTGCGGGCGGTCATGCGTCCCCAGACCGCCCCGTCGACAGCAGGCTATGTCTTTGTGAACGCGTGCACAAAGATGGTGTCCGATTTGCCCGGCCAACGTGACCGGGGTCACGCACACGCGACGCACGCGTGGGGAACCGGCACACAAGCACCGTCGTTCCTCACCGAATGCCTTGCACGACAGGGGCAAAACCGCACACTCTCCTCACGAATCCCGCCCCCGAGACCAACCAGCCCATCGATCCTAAGCGACTATTGGGACCAGTTGGACTGGTCGGTCAGGTCACATCATCGTCACCTTGGTGCGAGGGCTTTGCGAAGGCGCTCCTCGTTCACCCGCCAGAAGGTGTGCTGAGCGCCGTCCACGAGCACGACCGGAATCTGCTCCCAGTACTGCCGGTGCAGTTCCGCATCCTCGGTGATGTCCTTCTTCTCCCAGGGAACGCCCAGCTCACCGCAGACCTTCCCGATCACCGCCTCCGCGTCGTCGCACAGATGACAGCCGGGTTTTCCGATCAGTGTGACGAGACGCTCACCGGAATTCTTCGGCGTCCGCCGGAACATGGCACTCATGTCGGCCATTGTCGCTCCCCACCCGATGTCCACACCTCCTCCTCACCACACGGCGCACGACCTGCTCTTTTCCCCACCGGTTCCGCCGCGTTCCGTACCGGGACACGCCGTGCGCGTCCCTTCTTTAACGACACGGTCGCGGAGAGTTCACAGCCCGCAAACCTCGGGACTCCGGAACCACCGAACAGACTGGCTATGCTCACGCCATGGCCGCTCTCGGATGGCTCACTCCCCGTAGGCGCTCCGCCACGGCGCGGAGCGTTTTGGCAGGCGAGGCCTCTGCGGAGGCAGCGCGCAAGTCCTCCCAGGAGTTGGAGGACATCTCCCCCGCACCCGACGCCGTCCAGGAACCGGTGTTCCCGGTCCTCGGCGACGACAGGGCCGCCGCGTTCTTCGACCTCGACAACACCGTCATGCAGGGCGCCTCGCTCTTCCACTTCGGCCGGGGCCTGTACAAGCGGAAGTTCTTCGAGACCCGCGACCTCGCCCGATTCGCGTGGCAGCAGGCGTGGTTCAGGCTGGCGGGATCCGAGGACCCCGAACACATGCAGGACGCCCAGAACTCCGCGCTCTCCATCGTCCAGGGCCACCGCGTCGCCGAACTGACGATCATCGGCGAGGAGATCTACGACGAGTACATGGCCGAGCGCATCTGGCCGGGCACCCGCGCCCTGGCCCAGGCGCACCTCGACGCCGGCCAGAAGGTCTGGCTCGTCACGGCCGCGCCGGTGGAGATCGCCCAGGTGATCGCCCGCCGTCTGGGCCTGACCGGCGCCCTGGGCACGGTCGCCGAGTCCGTCGACGGCGTGTACACCGGCAAGCTGGTCGGCGAGCCGCTGCACGGTCCCGCCAAGGCCGAGGCCGTACGCGCCCTGGCCACCGCGGAGAGCCTGGACCTCTCGCGCTGCGCCGCGTACAGCGACTCCCACAACGACATCCCGATGCTGTCGCTCGTGGGTCACCCGTACGCCATCAACCCCGACAGCAAACTCCGCAGGCACGCCCGGGACATGGACTGGCGGCTGCGGGACTACCGCACCGCCCGCAAGGCCGCCAAGGTCGGCCTCCCCGCGGCGGCGGGCGTGGGCGCGGTGGCCGGCGGCACGGTGGCCGCGATCGCCCTGCACCGCCGTCGCCGCTGAACTGAACTGTCTGTCGTTCTTCGAACGCCGGAGGGGCTGGGAGACCAGCCCCTCCGGCGTTCGTGCGTCGGGCCCGCGGCCAGCGCATTCCAGCGGTCCTACCCCCACTCCACCCACCTCAGTCACGCCGTCCGCACCCGACCACAACACGCCCCACACCCAGACGGAACACGAACCCAATCGATCAACAACCGATCACGGACCTGTACTTGAGCAGCCGTCAATCAGTAACAGAAGCGACGTAATCGATGATTTGAGCAACTGGGTGTAGCAGTGCCTGCACGAAGCGTTATTCTCCTCAAACGCAAACCGGTACCCCTCCGTCGCTACGACGGGTGAAAGGTTCCGCACTGCACGTGATGGAAGCTCTGCCTCTGGGAGTCCCGTGTACCCACACGTCGGGGTTGACGCCTCGGGCCTGGCTACGCTGCGCGCGACGGTCAACCAACTGTTGCGCGGCTTCGTCCCCACCGCGTACGCCGTCCCCGCCCTCGCCACCTCCGCCGCGCCCGTCGGCCCGTGCTACGCACTGGCCGACGGCAGCGCGGCGGTAGGCAGACGAGGCCGTTCGGGATCCACCGCCACGACCACCCGCCGTCCCGCCGCGGACAGCGACAGCGCCCGCATGATGGACCTCGTCGAACGCGCCCAGTCCGGCGAGGCCGACGCCTTCGGTCGCCTGTACGACCAGTACAGCGACACGGTCTACCGCTACATCTACTACCGCGTCGGCGGCAAGGCGACCGCCGAGGACCTCACCAGCGAGACGTTCCTGCGCGCCCTGCGGCGCATCGGCACGTTCACCTGGCAGGGCCGCGACTTCGGCGCCTGGCTGGTCACGATCGCCCGCAACCTGGTGGCCGACCACTTCAAGTCCAGCCGATTCCGGCTGGAGGTCACCACCGGCGAGATGCTCGACGCCAACGAGGTCGAGCGCTCCCCCGAGGACTCCGTCCTGGAGTCCCTCTCCAACGCGGCCCTCCTCGAAGCCGTACGCCGCCTCAACCCCCAGCAGCAGGAGTGCGTCACGCTCCGCTTCCTGCAGGGCCTCTCCGTCGCCGAGACCGCCCGGGTCATGGGCAAGAACGAGGGCGCGATCAAGACCCTCCAGTACCGCGCGGTCCGCACCCTCGCCCGCCTTCTCCCGGACGACGCCCGCTGACCCCCGCCGACCGGGACGGCCACCCCCTGAGCGACACCCGCGCCCGGCGCGCCGATCGCACACGCTCCGCGATCCTCAACTCACCCGCTGTCAAAGTCCGTTGACTTCCCCGCCCGATCATCCGCCGTCCGTAACCCAAGTGCCACGCCGCTCGTTGTGCGGGATACAGGCTCCCTGTGGTCGCGCCTGGCCGACACCGATCACTCGATCGTGTGGACCGGCCAGGGACGTGCAACCCTCAGGACCCCCTGGGGAGTCGACCGTCATGACGAGAGGAGGTGCCGCCAGTGATCGCGAACGTATCGGCGCACCGGCGGGCGAACGCCTTCGCCCAGGCCCTGGAGGAGCTGTCCGACCGGGGCACGGCGGCCGAGCGGCCCGAGGGATCGGCACCGGCCCCGGCAGCGCGACAGACCGAGCAGGACCACATGCTGGCCCTCACCACCGGTCTCGACGAGCTGCCCAAGCCAGTGCTCGACCCCGAGGTCAAGGTCGTCCATCGCGCGCAGTTGGTGGCCGCGATGGAAGCCATGCTGCGGGACGGCACGCTGCCGGGGCGCGAGGCGTCGGACCCTTCGGTGCCCGAACAGCGATCGGGCAAGGCGCGGGGCGCGCACCGGGCAAGTCCGCTGGGCAAGCTGCGACCACGGTCCCGCCTGACGAAGGGTCTCGCCGCCGGCGGGCTCAGCGTCGGCGTGGCCGCGAGCGCCTTCGGCGGTGTGGCGGCCGCCAGCTCGGACGCCCTGCCCGGTGACTCGCTCTACGGCCTCAAGCGCGGCATCGAGGACGTGAAGCTCACCCTGGCCGACGACACCGACGACCGGGGCCGGCTCTATCTGGACCAGGCGTCGACCCGCCTCAGCGAGGCCCGCCGCCTCATGGAGCGGGGCCGGGGCGGACAGCTCGACCACGAATCCCTCGGCGAGATCCGCCGCGCCCTCACCGGGATGCGGCACGACGCCTCCGAGGGCCACCGTCTGCTCCACGAGGCCTACGAGCGAGATCCGCAGTCCCTGGGCCCCATCCAGGCCCTCTCGGCGTTCTCCCGGTCCCACCGTGAGGCCTGGGGTGCCCTGCGCGACCGGCTGCCCGTGCAGCTCGGAGACGTGAGCCAGCAGGTCTCGTCGGTCTTCGACGCCATAGACGACGAGGTCGCCCCGCACTCCTCGCTCCTGCCCCCGCCCCCCACCCCGGGCGGCGACGGCCGGCAGCGCTCCACGGGCTCCGGCACACCCGGCACCACCGACCCCGGCCACCCGGCCCCGAGCGCCACCGGCGGTTCCGTCGGCGGCGACAGCGAGGACACCACCGGCAAACCGAAGCCGTCCACCTCGGACGGCGGCGGCGAAGGCCTCGTCGGCGGCACCACCGGCGGCCTCCTCGACCCGCCCCAGCAGGACACCGCCAGCACCTCCCCGTCCACCGGCAGGTCCACCGAGGCCGAACAGCCCGACGTCACCCTCCCGCCCCTCCTCCCGGGGCTCCTCCCGGGCCTGGGCATCGACGGCCAGAACAGCGACTGACCCCGTACGACGGTGGGGCGCCCTTCGCGAGAAGGGCGCCCCACCGTCGTGTCCACCGCCGCGAAAGCCGCGCGACGGCTAGAAGAACACCGACCGTCGCTGCACCAACAACTTGTACAGGGTGTGCTGGATCTGCTCCCGCACCTGGTCCGTCAGGTTGAACATCAGCATCGGGACCCATCTACATTGCCGCCCTCGCGACGCTTCGCGGGCTTCGGACGGCTGCGCCGAACTCCGTCCGACGGCACAGGCACCCCGAATCCGCACACCTGACCCCTCAGAAGAACACCGACCGTCGCTGCACCAACAACTTGTACAACGTGTGCTGGATCTGCTCCCGCACCTGGTCCGTCAGGTTGAACATCAGCATCGGGACCCATCTACATTGCCGCCCTCGCGACGCTTCGCGGGCTTCGGACGGCTGCGCCGAACTCCGTCCGACGGCACAGGCACCCCGAATCCGCACACCTGACCCCTCAGAAGAACACCGACCGCCGCTGCACCAACAACTTGTACAACGTGTGCTGGATCTGCTCACGCACCTGGTCCGTCAGGTTGAACATCAGCATCGGGTCCTCGGCGGCCTCCGGCGGATAGCCGTCCGTCGGGATCGGCTCGCCGAACTGGATCGTCCACTTCGTCGGCAGCGGCACCGCGCCCAGCGGACCGAGCAACGGGAACGTCGGCGTGATCGGGAAGTACGGGAAGCCCAGCAGCCGGGCGATCGTCTTCGAGTTCCCGATCATCGGGTAGATCTCCTCCGCGCCCACGATCGAGCACGGGATGATCGGCGTACCGGCGCGCAGGGCGGTGGAGACGAAGCCGCCGCGGCCGAAGCGCTGCAGCTTGTAGCGGTCGCCGAAGGGCTTGCCGAGGCCCTTGAAGCCCTCCGGCATGACCCCGACCAGCTCGCCCTGCTGCAGCAGCCGTGAGGCGTCCTCCGCGCACGCGAGGGTGTGGCCGAGCTTGCGGGCCAGCTCGTTGACCACCGGCAGCATGAAGACCAGGTCCGCCGCGAGCAGCCGCAGATGCCGCCCGGTGGGGTGGTTGTCGTGCACGGCGACCTGCATCATCAGGCCGTCCAGCGGCAGCGTCCCCGAGTGGTTGGAGACGATCAGGGCGCCGCCGTCCGTCGGGATGTTCTCGATGCCCTTCACCTCGACCCGGAAGTACTTCTCGTACACCGGCCGCAGCAGGGACATCAGCACCTGGTCGGTGAGTTCGGCGTCGTAGCCGAAGTCGTCGACCTCGTAGTCACCGGTGAGCCGCTTGCGCAGGAACGCGAGACCGCCCGCGATCCGGCGCTCCAGGCCGCCGCCGTCCTGTGCCTCGGCGGCCTCTTGAGGCGGCTCCGGCTTCTCCCGTGTCACAGGAACATCATCGGTGCTGGTCGGCCGTCCGGGGAGGGCCTGGACCTCGCCGGATTCACGAACATCCCGGACGACCGCGTTGTCGCCCTTGCGCCGGCTCCCCGTACTCCGCCGGCGCGGCGGGCGCTGCACGGCGCCCCCACGCGTCCGGTCGTCGTCGAACGGAATGACCTTGGCATCCGCCATCGTTGATGCGCTCCTCAGTTGGCGCTCTGCGTCGGGGGGTGGCCGCCGACCGGCGTGGGCACGGGCAGGGCGGCGATCCGGTCGATGGCCCCAGCGAGGGCCTCCGGGGGCAGGAGGCCGGGGCCCCTGCTGCGGGCGAAGTCGGCGAAGGTCTCCGCGGTCGTGTACCTGGCCCGGTAGCCGAGAGTCTCGCGCATCTGGTTCGTCGACACGACCCGCCCGTGGGTCAGCAGCCGCAGCTGCTCCGGCGAGAAGTCGGTGAAGCCCAGCGTGCGAACCATCGAACCGACCCAGCTGACCGCCGGCATCAGCAGCGGCACCGTCGGCCGGCCCAGGCGCCGCGCGCACTGCGAGAGCAGCAGGACGCCGTCACCCGCGATGTTGAACGTGCCGCTGTTGAGCGTGCCCCGCGCCGGCTCGTGCGAGGCGATCCGCAGCACCTCGATGACGTCGTCCTCGTGCACGAACTGCAGCCGCGGGTCGTAGCCCAGCACGGTCGGCAGCACCGGCAGCGAGAAGTACGAGGCGAGCGGGGAATCCGCGCTCGGCCCGAGGATGTTCGCGAACCGCAGCACGCACACGGCCACGTCGGGCCGCCGCCGGGCGAACCCGCGTACGTACCCCTCGACCTCGACGGTGTCCTTGGCGAAGCCTCCGCTGGGCAGCGATTTGGGCGGCATCGTCTCGGTGAACACGGCCGGGTCGCGCGGCGCGGACCCGTACACGTTCGTACTGGACTTCACGACCAGCCGCTTGACCAGCGGGGATTTCTGGCAGGCACCGAGCAGCTGCATGGTGCCGATGACGTTGGTCTCCTTGAGCGTGGCCCGGCCGCCACTGCCCAGCGGGGTGCCCGTGACGTCCATGTGCACCACGGTGTCCACGGTGTGCTCGGCCAGCAGACGGGCTATGGCCGGCTGCCTGATGTCGGCCTGCACGAAGTCCGCGCCGCCCAGATGATGTCCCGGTGGCACCGCGTCGACCGCGATGACCCGGTCGACCTGCGGGTCACGCTGGATCCGCCGCACGAAACGGCCCCCCAGCTGACGGGCCACCCCGGTGACGAGCACGACCTTTCCCAAGATCAGCGCCTTCCTTCCAGACATCCGCTCACATAGGCATAACTCTGCTCGTACTCTGCCGCGTTCCCCGTGTGCGGCCACGTTAGCGGTTCGATGTTGCGGTGTGGTGACCGCGACCCCGTCAATGACCGGCAAAAACAATGGACGCCGAAAACACTGTGGCCCCCCACCGCATTCGGTGGGGGGCCACAGCAACGCGCTCTCAACAGCGCTCGCGCAAGAAAGCAAGGCGTGCGGCCCCCTTACGCGAGGGGGGCCGGCCAGGACCCCGTTCCCGGGGCCGGACCGCCTTACTTCTTGTTGCGACGCTGAACGCGGGTGCGCTTGAGCAGCTTGCGGTGCTTCTTCTTAGCCATCCGCTTGCGCCGCTTCTTGATAACAGAGCCCACGACTACCCTCGCTCACTTCTCATCACTCGGCGTTTGGGCGCCATGGGCCCATACGACCTACGAGGGGCCAGCCTACCGGTCCGAGCGCTGAGGTCGTAATCGAGGGGGAGCGGGGGGATCCCGGAGGTACCGCAGGTCCTCCGGAAGCCCCTCTGCCCCGATGGCCGTCAGGCCGTCTCCACCCCCACATAGCTCTCGCGGAGGTACTCATGTACCGCTTGCTCCGGCACCCGGAAGGACCTGCCCACCCGGATCGCCGGCAGATGACCGCTGTGCACCAAGCGGTACACGGTCATCTTCGACACTCGCATCACCGAGGCGACTTCCGCCACGGTCAGGAACTGAACCTCGTTCAGAGGCCTCTCGCCAGCTGCAGCCATGACACACCTGAACCTTCCGCACTCGACGGTCACCGGCTTCCCCTTCCGGTGACTCTTCGTCGTTGCGTGCTCACTCCCCAATGTAGGGGCGGGTGATGCGAGTGGGGAAGAGGGGATGCCGTCGGCGGCCTACTGTGACAGACACGCCCGATTGAGTACGTAGCGGGTCAGTGGTCGGTAGTAAGCAGACCGCACACCGTCATCAAGTGGAACGGCGACGGACACCTGCCCCTCCGTCTCGCCCACGAAGAGAGCCGGATCGTCCGTATCGGCGAGCCCGATCGCCTCGAACCCCAGCTGACCTGCCCCGCAGACCCATCCGTGGTCCCCCACGACGAGTTCCGGGAGCGGCCCGCCGGCCTCCGCCGCGGCCGCCAGAACCATCCGAACCGGGAGCGGAGAATGGGTGTGCACGCCGGTCGCACAACCGGAGCGCAGGGCGGGCGCCTCACGGACGACGGCGACTCCTCGTACGTAGTCGAGATGGTGTGTGCGTAGACCGAACCGGGTCGTTATGTCGACACGTCTACCCGTCGCTGGGGTGAGAACCTCACATCCTGCCGCCGACATGGCGTCTGCCAATGCGCCGTAGAAACCGATCAGCCGATGCGGGTGCCCGGTCCCGAAGAGGACCGTCCCACCACGGCGAGCGACCGCCGCGACACGTTCCGCGAAGCGGTCCAGCGCACCCATCGTGCGCTCGGGGTCAATGACATCCTGCCCTGAGGTGCACCCCGGATCGGCCGAAACGCCACACTTCTCCGCCATCAGATCGAGCACATCCCGCTGCCGCCAGGACAGTTCGGGATCAAGTCCGATCAGAAACCGAGGGTCCCGGGCCGCGAACAACCGATAACTCCGCAGACTCGCCTCCCGGGCGGTGGCGACCCGCCCGGCGAGCCCGCAGGCCACCAGATGCTCCCGCAGCGCCGCACCACTCACCACGCCCCGATGCTGACGCACCGACCGCCCCCGAACACCAAATCCCGCCTATGACCACACAGTTGGCCTAGCGCTTCCTTTCAGGGCGCGGGGAACCGCGCGAACGGGGTCCGGGGCGGAGCCCCGAGTCTTTGGGGGGGCCAAAGGGGGCGGGCAGCCCCCTGAGGGATGGGACGGGTAGGGCGGCCGGGGGCGAGGAAATCCCTACGGCAACAGCCCCCGCAAGGGAAACACCGCCTTCCGCGCGGCGAGCACCGCCTGGTCCAACCGGTCCGCGGGGTCATACCCCGCCTCCCAGTCCGCCCAGGACACCGGCCACCGCCCATCGGTCATCCGCGCCGGCGCCAGCTGCCGTGTCCGGGCGAACACCTGCTGCCGCCACTCCTCGGGGATCACACTCTCCGGCGCGATCTCCCGCCCCGCCGCGATCGCCACCAGATGCGTCCACGACCGCGGCACCACATCCACCACCGCGTACCCGCCCCCGCCGAGCGCGACCCACCGCCCGTCGGCGTGCTCATGGGCCAGCTCGTGCAACGCCACCTGCACCGCCCGCTGCGCGTCCAGCGACACCGCCAGATGCGCCAGCGGGTCCTCGAAGTGCGTGTCGGCCCCGTGCTGGGTCACCAGCACCTGGGGCCGGAAGTCCGCGATCAGCTCCGGCACCACCGCGTGGAACGCCCGCACCCATCCGGCGTCCCCGGTCCCCGCCGGCAGCGCCACGTTCACGGCCGACCCCTCCGCGCTCGGCGAGGCCCCCGTCTCCTCCGGCCACCCGGTCTGCGGGAACAGGGTCCGCGGATGCTCGTGCAGCGAGATCGTCAGAACCCGCGGGTCCTCCCAGAACGCCGCCTGCACCCCGTCCCCGTGGTGCACGTCGACATCCACGTACGCGACCCGCTCCGCCCCCAGCTCCAGCAGTCGGGCGATGGCGATCGACGCGTCGTTGTAGATACAGAACCCCGACGCGCCGCCGGGCATCGCGTGGTGCAGCCCGCCCGCGAAGTTCACCGCGTGCAGCGCGTCCCCGCGCCACACGGCCTCCGCCGCCCCGACCGACTGCCCCGCGATCAGCGCGGACACCTCGTGCATCCCGGCGAAGGCCGGATCGTCCATGGTCCCGAGCCCGTACGCCCCGTCCGCGCCCTGGGGATCGGCCGACGCGGCCCTGACCGCCGCCACATAGTCCTCGCGATGCACGAGCCGCAGGGTCGACTCCCCCGCCGGCTTCGCCGAGACGACGTCCATCTCCCGGTCGAGCCCGAAGGCGCTCACCAGGCTCCGGGTCAACGCCAGCCGGACCGGATCCATCGGATGGTCCGGACCGAAGTCATAGCCCGTTACTGCCTCGTCCCACATCAGCTGTGCGCGGCCGCTCATGCCCGCCACCGTATCGGTCCGGTTCGGTCTCGAACGACCGGGCGTACACCAACGTCACCAGCACCAGAACCATCGGTACGAGCATCGCCCCGCGATAGCTCCAGAGGTCGCCCAGGGCCCCCACCAACGGAGAACCGATCAGGAAACCGACGTAGTTGAAGATGTTCAGCCGCGCGACGGCCGCGTCCGAAGCTCCGGGGAACAGGCGCCCGGCCGCCGCGAACGTCTGCGGCACCAGTACACACAGCCCGAGCCCCAGCAGCGTGAACCCGAGCATCCCCACCCAGGCCCCCGGCGCCCCCGCCACCACGGCGAAGCCGGCCGCCGCCACCACCGCACCGGCCCGCACGACGGCCACGGCCCCGAACTTCCGCACCCCGAAGTCCCCGATGAACCGCCCGATCAGCGTGGTGACCATGTAGACGTTGTACGGAACGGTCGACAGCTGGTCGGAACTTCCGAGCACGTCCTGCAGATACTTCGCACTCCAGTTGGAGACGGTCGAGTCCCCGATGTACGCGAAGCACATCACCAGGCAGAGCGGCAGCAGCAGCTTGAAGGCGACGTTCCCGCCCTCTGCGGCGGCTGTTGGGGCCTTGTCCTCCGGCCCACCCCCGTCGACGTACCACCGGCTCGCCGCCAAGGCCGCCGGCAGCAGCGCGATCACCACCGGCAGATACAGGGGCAGCAGGGCCACGTCCCAGTGCGCCCCCACCCACGCCAGCGAGGCCCCGGCTATCCCACCCAGGCTGTACACGGCGTGGAAGCCGAGCATGATGCTCCGCCCGTACGACCGCTGCAGGCTCACCCCGAGCATGTTCATGGACGCGTCCAGCGCACCGACCGCGAGCCCGAAGGCCGCGAGCGACGCACCCAGGACGACCATCCGGTCGCCCGCTCCCACGCCGAGCAGCGCCAGGAGCACGACGGGCTGGGACCACCGGAGCACCCGGCTCGGCGGAATCCTCTTCACGAGATGTTCGGTGCAGACGCTGCCGACTCCGGCGAGGACCGGCACGGCGGCGAGGAAGGCGGGCAACAGTGCGTCGGAGACCCCGTACCGGTCCTGGATGGCCGGAATCCGCGTCACGAGCAGCGCGAAGGCGACACCCTGGGCGAAGAAGCTGAACGCCAACGCGGCCCTACCGCGCCGCAGCACATCTGTCATGGCGGCACAGTAGGGGGCACGGCCTACTCATGGGTAGAGGAAGTTGAATACTGCTCAACTAAGCAGGTCGAGCAGCTCCCCCATGTCCGAAAAGTACCCCCTGGCTCCGGCCAGCTTCCCGGCGGGCGTCATCGCCGTATAACCGTACACATCCATCCCGGCCGCGAGCCCCGCCCGCACCCCGAGGGGACTGTCCTCGACGACGGCACACCGCTCCGGGGCGACGCCCATCCGCTCGGCCGCGTGCAGGAAGAGGTCCGGAGCCGGCTTGCCCCGCCCCACATCCTGCGAACTGAACACGAGCCCCGCCCCGAACCACCGGTCGAGCCCGGTCTTGCGATGCCCCACCCGGATCCGCTCATGACTTCCGGACGACGCCACGCAGTACGGCACCCCGTCCGCGACCAGCTTCTCCAGCACCGCGACCACACCCGGCACCGGCTCCAACTCCCGCTCGAACCCGGCGAACACCCGCTGATGGAAGACGTCGTCGAAGTCCCCCGGCAGGCTCTTCCCGGTCCGCTCCAGCACCACTTCGTGAACCCGGTGCATGGCCGACCCCATGTAGTCGCGGATGGAGTCCTCGTACGAGGTCGGGTGACCCAGTTCGGTGAGGTACTCGGCGAGGAGCCGGTTGGAGATGGGCTCGCTGTCGACGAGGACGCCGTCATTGTCGAAGATCACGAGGTCGTAGCGCATGCTCCGACCCTAAACGAAGCCCAAACGCAGAAAACCCCCGCCGGTTTCCCGGCAGGGGTTTTCTCAATATTTGTTCGGCGGCGTCCTACTCTCCCACAGGGTCCCCCCTGCAGTACCATCGGCGCTGTAAGGCTTAGCTTCCGGGTTCGGAATG
>NZ_JBSFCF010000017.1:176677-179895 GCF_053593335.1 Streptomyces sp. NPDC002324 | reverse complement strand
CCCATTCTCACCCTCTTCCCAACCCCGCCGCTCTCCCTTTCGGCCGGGCGGCCTCCGGCCGGCCCCAGGGGGCCCCCGCCGTGACCGGGCCGGGGCCCACGTGCGTCCGCGTCCGGCCCGCGGACCACTCGTACGGACGGCGGACCACTCGTCCGCCCCCTGGCGGGTACGCGTGTGTACGCCGCCCGCACGAACTCCCCCGGGCGGGGCCGGAGGACCGGCCCCGCCCGGGGGAGTCGCGTACCGCGTGGAGAAGGCGTCGTAGAGGCTTCCGTCACCAGGTGACGGGCAACGCGGTGATGCCGTGGACGAGCATCCCGGACGGCCGGGGCAGCTCCTCCGGCGCCACCGCCAGCTTCAGTGTCGGGAAGCGCTCGATGAGCGTGCCGATCGCTATCTGGAGCTCCAGCCGGGCCAGGCCGGAGCCGATGCAGTAGTGCGGGCCGTGGCTGAAGGCGAAGTGCGGGTTCGTCGGCCGGTGGAAGTCGAGGCCGTCCGGGTCGCTGAACTGGTTCGCGTCCCGGTTGGCCGACGCCAGGCCCGGCAGCACGGCGCTGCCCGCAGGGATCAGCACACCGCCGAGCTCGACGTCCTCCGTGGCGATCCGCAGCAGGGCCTCGTCACCGGGCGGATAGGCGCGCAGCATCTCCTCCATGGCGTTGCCGATCAGCTCCGGCTCGGCGCGCAGGGCGGCCAGTTGTTCGGGGTGGGTGAGCAGCGCGACCACGCTGTTCGCGATCTGGTTGACCGTCGTCTCGTGGCCGGCCACCAGCAGGCTGATGCCCAGGAAGATCAGCTCCTCGTGGCTGAGCCGGTCACCGTCCTCGTCGTGGATCTGGACCAGGGCCGAGAGCAGGTCCTCACCGGGGTTCTCGCGCTTGGCCTCGACGAGTTCGGAGAGGTACGTGAACAGCCCGATCTGGGCCTGAAGCATCTCGTCCTTGGTCCGCGAGGTGGTGGCCAGGAAGGCGCTCGCCCAGGCGGCGAACTTCTCCCGGTCGTCGAAGGGCACGCCGAGCAGCTCGCAGATCACGATCACCGGGAGCGGGAAGGCCAGGGCCGGGATGAGGTCCAGCGGGCCCTCCTGCTCGGCCATCGCGTCCAGCAGGGCGTCCGTGTGCTCCTGGATCCGCGGGCGCAGTGCCGCGACCCGGCGGGCGGTGAACTCCCGGGAGACCAGCTTGCGCACCCGGGAGTGCTCGGGCGGGTCCATGTTGAGCAGGCTCTTGAACTTCTGCGGGGCGGCCGCCAGCCGGGGGGCGCCGTCCTCCAGCGTGGCGGCCCGGCTGAACCGCTGGTCCGACAGGACGGTGCGGACCTCGTCGTACGTCGTGACCAGGAAGGCCTGGTCGCCGCTGGGCATCCGCACCTTGGACACGGGGCAGGTCTCCCGCAGGTCCTTGTACACCGGGCAGGCCTGCATCGCGGACGGCCGTTCGAAGGGATAGGGACGTACCGTCTCGTCGTCGGGGGCGGAGTGCGCGGGAGCGGTGTCGGGTGCTGTCTCGGGCTGTGCGGTCATGGCGTTGAGTCCTCTTCGTAGCGCGTCGGAGTCGGGCGGTGGGGCAGGTCGCGGGCTGAGGCGCGGCGCGGGGCGACGGGGTCAGACGTCGGACGGGTCGGCGCCGAGGTGGGCGGCGGGCGCGATGGGTGCGGCGGGCGCGGTGGGCGCCATCCGCACCACGGTGCGGCCGGTGCGGTGCGCCTCCTGGAGCGGGTAGTAGATGCCCGCGACGATCCGCCGCTTCAGGGCGTCGTTGGAGCTCACCAGCCGGTACGCGAGCCCCCGCAGCGCCACCGGCAGGGTGCCGGAGAGCGCGAACGCGCGTTCCTGGCGCAGCTGCAGGTCACGGGAGCGGGCCACCGCCTGCTCCCGCTCGTGCTGGAAACGCTCGGTGGCCCTCAGCAGCGCCGACCGGTGGTCGCCGGAGCCCCGCAGGACGGGAGCCACCAGGGGCGCGAGCATCACGGCGTCGGTGATGGCGTGGTTCACCCCTTGCCCGAGCACCGGTGTCAGCGTGTGCGCCGCGTCGCCGATCAGCACCAGGCCGGGCATGGACCAGCGGTTCACGACGGTGGTGAAGATGTCCAGCATCGAGGTGTCGGACCAGCTGGTGACGGACTCCCGTACCTCCTGGGAGATCTCGGGGGCCAGCTCGTCGATCCGCTCGTACAGCGCGGGCAGGCCCTGCCCCCGCATCTCCCGCAGGCCGCCCTTGGGGATGTTGAAGCCGACCCGTACCAGGTCGGGCACGGTGGGGATGAACAGGCCGTGCCGGTTCCCCCGGATCCGTACCCGGTAGGTGTGCGGGTCCCAGGCCTCGGGGACCGGCACCTTGAACCAGACGAAGTCCCGCTCCAGCGGGATCTTCTCGTACGGCAGGCCCGCCATCTGACGCACCTTGCTGAACCGGCCGTCCGCGCCCACCGTCAGCGCGGCCCGCACCTCGACATCCCCGTCGGGGCCGCGGACCCGGGCGCCGGTCACCGCCTCGCCGTCCCGCAGCAGTTCCACCGCGGTGCTCCGCCGCAGCAGGGTGAACCCCGGAAGCGAGGCACCCTCCTCGGCCAGCGCCGTCAGCAGCGGCGGCTGCGGAAGCTCCATCGGGTAGCGGCACGGCTGGTCGAACGCGGAGAAGTCGGCGTCCAGCACCACCCGGCCGCCGTCCATGATCTGCATCCGGCGGGTTTCCAGGGTCTGGTCGCGGACCTTGTCCAGGATCCCCAGACGTTCCAGCAGCCACACCGAGTCGGGTGAGATCGACTCACCGCGGAAGGAGCGGTCGAAGTGGCCGCTCTGTTCCACGACCACGACCTCGACCGAGCGGCGGGCCAGTTCGAGGCCGAGTGTCATCCCCGCCGGTCCGCCGCCGATGATGCACACCTGGGTGTGCACCGCCGCGTTCCCGGCCGGCCTGGCCCTGTCAGATCCCGTCACGGGCTGTCCCTCCTGCACGTCGGCCCCTCGTCGGGGAGAAGTCGGCCTCACGGCCCAGGGGGAAGCCCTGACGGTGTCGCGCCCCGTCGGCTGCCTCCCCGACGGCTCCGCCCGGGGCACTCCCGGGCGGAGCCGCACCGCGCCGTGGCGCAGGCCGGCCGGACACGGGGCGGTCCCGGCCGAGGCTCGTCGAACGCGGCGCCGCCATGCTTCGGGCGCCTCCTAAAGCCGGTCTTGCGTCCTTCGCCACACCGCGCGGGCCCACGGGGCCGCCGCACCT